>PKCQ01000136.1 GCA_002862265.1 Planctomycetaceae bacterium
CCGCCAGCGAAGATCGTCCCGTTTCGCGGCGAGTATTTTGAGCTGGTGGAGAGCCGGCGCGACCTCTGTCGCCACTTGATCTATCCTGTGCCTGACCCAAATTTTCCGTTCCTGGGAGTTCACTTCACACGTATGGTCGGCGGCGACGTTGAGTGTGGACCAAACGCGGTTTTCGCCCTCGCTCGAGAAGGCTACTCTTGGCGAAAGATTCACCCTAGTGAGTTAGCCGAATCTTTGACTTATCGTGGCTTTCTAGCACTCGCCTTCGCACATTGGCGAATGGGTCTCGGGGAGGTGCACCGATCGCTTTCTAAAGCGGCTTTTGTCAAAGCACTGCAGCGACTCATTCCGGACATTCAAGCGGCGGATCTAAAGCCATGCCGCGCGGGCGTCCGAGCACAAGCCCTTACACCCGATGGTTCGATGGTGGATGACTTCTTATGGGTAACAGGACAAAACATGGTGCATGTTTGCAACGCACCCAGCCCGGCTGCGACGGCATCACTCGAAATCGGCCGACATATCGTCGACCGAGTTCAAGAGGAAGCCGCCAGTTAGCTACGAAGCACTACTCCATCAGCTTCGCAATCATCGGCTCCATCGCCTCCGCCCAGATCTGGTAACCTTTCCTATTGGGGTGTAGCAGGTCGGGCATGATGCTCTTCGGTAGCGTGCCATCGTCACCCAAGAAGTAATCGGCTATGTCCAAGTAGAAAACTTTCTCTTCGTCTGCCATCTTCGCGAGCAGCTCGTTGATGCCGTCGTTGATCTTCCGAAGCTTGTCGTCTGGCTTTGCCCCTCGCGGAAAGATTGCCAACAACAAGACTTTTGTCTTGGGGTGTTTCTCATGTAACTGCTCAATGATCGCTTTAATTCCTGCCGCCGTGTCCTTCGGAGGGTCTTTGCGGTGCCCAGTATTGTTCGTCCCGATCATGATCACAGCGAGCTTGGGGTCGATATTGTCAATCTCACCATGCTCAAATCGCCAAAGCACTTGCTCGGTTCGATCGCCGCTGAAACCGATGTTGAGAGCATTACGGGGAGCGTAGTACTTCGCCCACATTTCTTTGCCGTTGTTTTCCCAACCGTGCGTGATTGAGTCGCCAATCATTAGCAAGTCGACTTGCTTCATCTCCTTGCGTTCTTTCAGCTTGGCTTCATGCCTAGGCATCCACCAGCTCTGCGCCCACTTAGCCGTCTGCACTTCAGGCTTCAACGCTATGGGCAGAGTATCTGTTTCCTCCGCCGAAGCACTTCCATTGAGCAGCATCGTAGCGAGCGTAGCGGAAATGTAGGTCAAGTATTTCATTGCAAAAGTATTCCTTGGCTAGGTATTCATTCCATATCCTGGTCAAATATGGGAGCGGTGACGCGGGATTGTAACACCCAGAACGCACGTGTTTCCATACTAGCTGTGGAAACTCGCTTTGTGCGGTTAGTCGAGTTGTAAAGAAAGCCGGTCCTTGCGAGAATCATGAAGCTAAATGCGTTGCCATTTGGCCGGTCCATGTGGTTTAACGCAATGAATGTTGTCTGTACGAGTGCGAGTGGCGGAAGATGTTAAAAAGTGCGATTGTAGGTGTCGGTTTTATGGGCTGGATTCACTATCTCGCTTACCAACGTTCGCAATCAGCAGAACTTGCTGCTTTCTGCTCGCGAAATTCCGACAAGCGAGCCGGCGACTGGACCAGCATCAAAGGCAACTTTGGGCCTCCGGGCGAGCAGATTTCAGTAGAAAACCTCGATGTCTACGAGACGCTCGACGGAATCTTGGACGACCCCAAGATCGATTTGGTGGACATATGCTTGCCACCGAACCTGCACGTTGACGCAGCATGCCGCGCCTTGGCCGCTGGCAAACATGTGCTTTGCGAAAAACCTTTGGGATTAAACACGGCCGACTGCGACACAATTCTCGAAGCTGCTCAAAAGGCGGGAAAACAGGTCTTGGTTGCTCAAGTTCTTCCCTACATGGGCGAATATCAATTTGCATATCGCGCCGCCGGTGCTGGAACGTACGGCCAGCCTAAACGAGCTCATCTGAAGCGTGTGATCTCCCCTCCAGACTGGATTCCCAACTTCTACGACTCCAGCGAGGTCGGTGGACCGCTCATCGATCTGCATGTCCATGACACTCATTTCGTTCGTCTGTTGTTTGGCATGCCGAGCCGCGTTATGTGTACGGCCGAAATGCAAGACGGCTTGGTGAAGTATTGTTACTCGTTGATGGAGTTTGAAGATTCCGGTGTGATGGTCAGCACTAGCAGCGGAGTGAGCAACCAAACTGCTCGACCGTTCTGCCACGGTTTCGAAATCCAGTTTGAGAAAGCGGCAATGCAGTTTGAGCTCGCAGCATTGAATTCAGATGTCGAGATCCTGCCATTGTTACTGCTCGGCCAAGACGGCGTTTCGTCGAAACCCGAGCTGGAAAGTGGTGATGAAATCTCGGCATTTGCTGCCGAGATTGACGATGCTGTGAGATCGATCGAAACTGGCAGCGTTGAAGCACGGTTGGGTGGAGCTGTAGCCCGCGACGCGATTCATATCTGTCAGTGCTTGCAACAATCGGCCGAAAAAGGTCAGTGGGTTGATTGCAAGTGACCATTGCGTCAGGACGCTTGCGAGTGTGTTGAGACGTTACGCGTTTAATTGAACCGCTTATGTCTACCTCCGCTATCAAGAAGTATCCGCTGACGAGCCTTGCCACGGCCCGGAATCCCATTCCGATGTATCAGCAGATGCTGGCTGATGGCCCTGTTTGCCGAACCAAAATACTCTTCTTCAACAAGCTGTGGCTAGCTACTTCGTGGGATGCAGCCAATACCGTCTTGCGTGACCAAGAAAGATTCGGGCGTGATCCGAGAAGTGTTGGCAAACGCGGTGTTGCCGGTCTACCGTGGTGGGTCCCGAAAAGGTTCATGCGGCTCGCGAACAACATGCTGGCTTACGATCAAGAGGAACATAGGCGCATGCGGGGAATCGCAGACCAAGCGTTCTTGCGAAGCGAGGTGGAAGGACTGCGTCCGAGAATCTAAGCCATCTGTGACCAAATGCTCGACCAGTTTGAGCAGCAAGCCTCGACGAGCAAAGACAAATCGGCGGACGCGTTGGATATTTTTTGCCGACAACTGCCACTCGCCGTAATTTGTGAAGTCTTGGGGCTACCACAAAAAGACCGCCCCAAGTTCACGAAATGGTTTCAAGGGTTCTCTGAGATTCGCAACATGCTGGGAATTGTCGGCATGCTTCCCAATTTGCGAAAGGTAATGAACTATCTCGAGCAACAATTTGAGCTGTTTCGCAAGAACCCATGCCCCGGATTGCTATCAGAACTAGTTCAAGCAGAATCGGAAGGTGAGAAACTGAATTCCGATGAACTCGTTGCAACTTCGTTTGTCTTGCTTGCAGCTGGCCACGAGACGACGGTTCACCTGATCTCCAATGGGCTCGTGATGTTCCTGCTCAATCGAGAGCAACGCAGGCTAGTCGAGGTAAATCCCAGTTTGATGCCGTCCGCCATTGATGAGATTCTGCGTCTCGGTTTTGTCATCCAAATGTCCAAGCCCCGTTATGTCATTCACGACACCGAGTTTCACGATGTTCAGCTCAGGCGTGGCGAACTAATCGCGGCAGTATTTGGCAGTGCCAACATCGCCCCCGAAAAATTCTATTCTCCTGAAACCTTCGACATCACCCGTTTCCCCAATCCTCACATGACCTTTGAACCGGTGTTCATATTTGTTTGGGAGTGAAACTCGCAAAAGTAGAAGCCGCAATCGCGCTCGAACGCACACTGCGTCGTTTCCCCAATCTACAACTTGCTATCCCTGACACCGACATCGACTAGAGCCGCCGCATCGGAATGCGTACTCTTCGCAAACTACCCCTGCGCATGAATTGATTAGCACGCGTCTCGAAGGAATTCTAGCGAATCCCACTACTGTTTGAGAGGCTGAGGAGCACCTGATATCTTGCCAGGCTCGCGTTGGCCTAAACCTTGCTTGCCGCGATCACCAAGTTCTAGGCGTGCCTGCTCCGCGAGCTTCGAAAGACGCTGAACGACCTTGGGATGAACAGCAACAACGTTTTTCTCGCAACCAATGTCATCAACGAGATGAAAAAGCATAGCCTTGGCCGGTTCTCCTTTCGCAACATGTGGATGTCCTGCAGGAACCGGGGAAAGCGGCAAGAACAGCTTCCAAGGGCCCGATCGAACCGCTTGCAACTGATCCTGGTGATAGTAGAAAAATGCCTCGTAA
>PKCQ01000119.1 GCA_002862265.1 Planctomycetaceae bacterium
GAGGAGTGACAATTTGAGGAGTGACAATTTGTCAACTGCAGCCCAACTGAATGCCCCTAGCCGTCAACACCGCTATGTCATGGATGGCCCAGGTGTAAAAGTTACAGCCATGCACACCTTGGGAGACCGAGGATGCTTTGATGTCAAGCTAAAGGATATCTCCGGCTATGGCATAAAAATTGAGTGCAGCGAGCTTGTCCGATTCTCAGAGCATTTGAAGCTATTCGTTCGCACTGAAGACCAAGAGCTCGATTTGGCCGTTGATGGCGAAGTCCGTTGGATCCGGGCCACGGCACAAGGGACATGGGTCATTGGTTGCTACATCGCACAAGCATTGCCAGATGAGAGTCTGCACAAACTGGGGCGGGCAGAATTGATGAACCGTCGCCACGATGAACGCACACCCGTTCAGTTTGCAGCAAAATGCGTCAAGCCTGGAACTTCTCGCGAAATCTCAGTGATGCTACAAGACGTGAGCGACAATGGATTTCGTTTCCAGTGTGGCGAGGACTTTCATCCGGGTGAGCCGGTTCGGCTACACGTCGGAGAAAGCGAAGTCATCGCGTTTTCAAAATGGGTTTTGCAAAGTGAAGATTCGACTGTGACTACAGTGGGATGTGCCGTGACTCCCCAGTCAGCCTCACGCTACCTCGATCTAGTCGAGACATATATCTTGCCATCCCAAGTTCAATCGAAGTCTCGAAGCCCACTGGGATTTGGCTTATTGCTGCTTGGAACGTTGGCAGCTTCAGCTCTTGTCTTGACTGCAGTGCTGAGCCAGTAATCCGATACTTGCTGTTCGAGTACTTCGCTCCGCACAAGAATCGATCGCGACTTCCCTGCACGCAGATCGAGTTTCTAAATGCTTCAAAGTGAAAACTGCTAGGGACTTGGTGTGAATTGGCTTGGGTCGAAGTTCAATCCACCCGGGACACCCGCAGGGGCGGCCGGCTGCGAGGCTTCCTTTTTCTTGAATAGAACATCTCTCGTGATCTTGAGTTTTTCATAGACACTGTCACTAACAATGTAATACCACTCCGAGAAGCGGGCGTTTAACTCAGAAGCCTTTTTACGTGCGTCGTCAATTCGCTCATTGCGGGTGTCCAGAAGACGCTGGTTCTCCTTTGCGATTTCCTCACGCATGACTTCGAGTCGTTCAAGCAGTTCTTCCTCGGTTTCCTTCGGCTCTTCCTGCGATTGATCGGCGGAAGGTTTTACCTCGCCCTCTTGATCAGCAGGCTCGCTTTCGGCTTTAACCGTCGGCTCGGAACTATCGGGCTCCTGTGGCTTGGCGGAAGGTTCTGCTGACTCTGATCCTCCTTCCTGAGCAGCCTCTTCGCTAGCGTCTCCTTCTTGGGGATCGATCCCACAGGCGTCGGGAGCTTCCGGTTCTCCAGATGGTTCTTTTGTCTTCGCTGTTTGCTCTGTGGACTCGTTGGATGATTCCTCACTAGAGCCTTCCGCCTCAGATTCCTTTGAAGCTACCTCTGCTGCTTCCTTTGTCTCGGCTGACGCCGCCTCAGCGTTCAGTGCCTTGCCTGAAGGATCCTTTTTCGGTGTAGATGGCCTTTCCTCGGCAGCGTTCTCATCCCCTTCAGCCTTTGGAGTCTGTGAATTGGACTCTTTCGCGGGAAGTGCGTCTTGGGGGTCAAGCTCAGGTAGGTCTGAAGGTTGCGTTGGCAGTGCAAGTTCCGGTCGCATTGGCTCGCCACGCTCAAGACGCAGCATTTCCTCCACTGTCTCCGGCAGAGGTGCTTGCTCGGGAAGTGGGAATTGCGACTCGTCGACCGTCGCTCTTACGAGTAGATAGCGTTGAATCGCATCTTCACCCTTGAGCAACGCGAATGCGTTTCCGAATCGAAGCTCATAGTCGACTCCATCCGTTGTCCCGATGGTAATGTCACCACTGGCGGAGAACATCTCGGGTGTCCCACGCATCGTGGTTGGGTAGAAACCTTGGCTCTGCAAGCTAGCAAGACTCTCTTTATCATTCAGCAGCATGTCGGAAGCCTTGAGATTGGCCGCAAGTCCGTCCGGCTTGCGACGAACGTCAATAATTTCGAGATCCTGCACAGCTAGCTTCAGGTTGTTCAAAAATTCGGTATCCAGCTCCTCGTCGGGCCCAACTTTTCCTTCCACCGGCTGATTAGCTTCGTAGCTGACTAACTTGGAGAGCTCCCAGTTGTTCTGAGAATTGCGAACCTCAGCATCAAACTTGAGTTCCAAGACGGTACTAAGTCCTCGTGTTTCGAGCGTATAGTCATGGACACTGACTTTGTTGATGTCCAGGCTACGAATTCCAAGGAGCTTTTTCTCAATCCAATCACTGAATTCAGTGGAGAACGCCTCGACACCTATCTCGACGACGTAGACGACATCTTCCGTCGGAACACGGGCGTAGCGGAGCCCCTCTCGATCTTCAACCTCCTTGCCAATGATCAGGCTCGCCAGGATTTCATCCGCTTTGTCTTTGAACTCAACCAGCATGCCGACGCCGCTGGCCCCAACCGCCAAGTTCTCATCGGCAGGGTTTGCAACGCCGTAAAGTTCGTGCTCGCTAGCCGACTCGGTAGCAACATTATCGACCTTGATGCCAATCATCGGACTAGTAGCCTCCTGCAGCTGCTCGGTTGCATCTGCGGGATATCCACCCGAGCTCGGAAGCGTCCACAAGCCTGAGCTTGCATCACGAGCGACTTCGAAACGGTCTAACTGAGCGAGTGTCTCATCATATTTGACAATCTGTAGCGAACTCGCTTTTGCGGGATCGGTAAAGGAAGGAAAAAGCTCCTCCCCCACGCGTTCCAGACTGGCATCCTTCTCGCTCAACACGACATCCGGACGGGTAAACCACGCTAAGCCAAAGGCCACAGCGGCAACTCCGATAAAGATTAGAGTCGTTCTACCTTCGTTCACAATACAACTCCTAGAGCTCCGATTCGAAGCCGATGGGCTTCAAGCAAAAAATTCTTAGGTTACTGACTTGGGATTTGACAGCTTCGCAAACGCCTTGCGAATGCATGGGGATTAGCTAGCGAAGTCGGTTCTTCGAAATACCTTCTCGTTCTCGAACTCGTCGGGAAACGAAGACTCCGATGCCGACCAACAGCGGTGGAATGGGCGGCAATAGCACGGCCCAGAGTTTGTAACGCGTCTGAATATCGCGAATCTTACGATCACTTTCACGCTGCTTTTCTTTGATCAGTTTC
Organism: Planctomycetaceae bacterium; assembly: GCA_002862265.1. Lineage (GTDB taxonomy): Bacteria > Planctomycetota > Planctomycetia > Pirellulales > Pirellulaceae > Aureliella. Next base: position 3,210 of record PKCQ01000119.1, read on the forward strand.
TCCGTCTTGTCACTTCGAGCCCTATTCTTGACCATCGATTTCTTCTGGTTCACCTGCTGCTCGATTCGGAATTCCTGCTGCTTTCGTATGAATTCACGCTGTTTCTTTTCAGTATCGATTCCATCACGCTGCATGTCGTTTAAGACCTGTTGGAGCTCTGCGATTCGCTTTTCCTCCGCCTCTTCCTCAGCATCTTTTTCTTTGGTGGCAGCTTCCTGCAACTCTTTGATCGCCTTATCTCGTTCTGAGCGATACTTCTCGGCCTCTTCTTCAAAGAGTTTTAAAGTAACGTGTTTTGCTTCATGCGTACGAATCTTCGGATAACTTTCCTCACCCGCAAGAACGTCTATCATGTTCAAGAAGAAGACGACATTCTGAACGGCCAGTTCCATATCCAATTCCTTCATCTGATCCGGCCTTTGCCGGCTGAAGCTAAAGAAGGGATGCAAGCAATCCACATCAGCAACGTAGACCGCTTTGATTGGGCGTGTTTTGCTTAACGCGCTTTCGGAGCCTTCACCCTCAGCCTCCGCAGCATCACCTTGATCCTGCTCATCATCGGCCTCCGCAGTATCACCCTGATCCTGCTCATCATCGGACTCCGAGGCATCACCTTGAACCTGCTCATCCTCGGACTCCGAGGCTTCGAATTTCGCTCCATCTGCCGCCTCGATTAACATAGCCAAGGTTTGAGAACCAGAGGGTGCCCCCTGGAGAACTTTCAATGCAGCAGGACTCTCACGGTTCTGCAGCTGAAGCTGAAGTTCGCTGAGGCTCATCAACCCAGACATTTCGCCAAAAGTCTTGACAAGCGGAGTGAACTTTAGGTCCTCGCGTTTTGCATCAGCTTCGACAGCCCCGGAGTAAACGAACACTACCTCCCGAAGATCTGCCGAAACACTATTCTCTTGGTTGATCAAGTCATTTTCAGGATCCAAGCCCTGGGTGGCGAATACCCACTGATCACTGATCGGCATCCGAGATTCGAGCTTGGGGTACGGGTTATAGCTTTGCCAAACGATGTCTGGATTCAGACCAGTCATT
>PKCQ01000120.1 GCA_002862265.1 Planctomycetaceae bacterium
GCATCGGAAATGGAAAAGGTGCCACTGTGATGACTTCACCCGCTAGCGGATTTTCCGGGTCGGCGTCCAAGATGATTTTGGCGGGTTGCCCGCGGCGGATGCGATTGATGTGAGACTCATTGATTTTTACATCGACTTGCATTTGGGAGACATCGGGCAAGCGAATGATGATTTGGTTATAGCGAATGATGGTGCCTTCTTCGATCACCATCGGTTCGCCGCGATTGCGTTCGTTTTCGTAAACAACCTGTCCCTTGCCAGGTGCAGTGACGTGGCAATGGTCGATTTGCTGCTGCAATTCTTCTTGGCGGTGTTGGCTTAGCTCGAGAGTGAACTTGGCTGCTTCCACGTTTGCCCTTTGTTTCTCTATCTCAGCCTGAAGTTCGCCAGTGGTCTTTTCCTTTGTGAACTCTTTGTAGACCTTCAACGCGCGTTGTGCAGCGGCGACGTCCTTTTTCGCTTTCTCGACGGCAAAAGTCGTAGCGGAGACTTGAAGCGGTTTCAGCATGCCTTTGGCGGCAAGGCGTTCGGCGGATTGGAGTTCAAGTTCACTCTTGCGGAGCTCTTCCTCAGCAACGAAAACGGCGCTTTCTAGCACATCGCATTCTTGCTGGAAGAGTCCATTGGAGTATTCGCTCAATGTGCGTTCGGCGTTAGCGAGTGCACTTTCGACTTGGATCAAAGCGGCTTTGTCGTTGGCGACGACGATCTTTTGTGCGATCAATTCGTTTTGAAGAAGCGAGTCGTCGAATTGGACAAGAAAGTCGCCTTCCTGAACTTGGGTTCCTTCTTCGACGATTTTGACCACAGAGCTGCCTGGAGTGCCTCGTGATTTGACTTGGCAACGAATGTCTATGTTGCTGCTGCTTACCAGGTCGCCAGGTTCGGTCACGAAGGCATTGAAGTCGGAGCGGGCGACCGTGTGGATCAATAGCTCATCGGCTTCGTTATCGGAATTCCGATTGCCGCCGCGGAGCACTGCGTATCCGACAACGGCTAGTAGGACCAGTAAGATTGCCAGTGGTGCAAAGACTCTAGCAGCGCGGGGGTGGTTTGAGCGGTGGAGCTGAAGCATGGACCGACAGTAGGTTCGGTGAGTCGTGGAAGGTTGGATCATTGTATAAAGCATGTCTTAGGCGAATTCGATTGGTCTAACAATCTCAGAGAAAAACGGCCCAAGTTGGCTCTTGCTGGGCGAAGTGCGAGCTCGCCGGATTGCTTGGCCCTGCCTGAGGCCTCACTTTCGCCGGCCGCATCGTGCTCTGAGAAAAGATCTCCTTACTTGGAATGTGTGTCACTTTCTTCCGACCTTGCGGTATTAGCAACCATGATGGCCCGCATTTTTTCATTACTCTAATTTCACTTAGATGAAGAAGAACATGGAACTCACTTACCTCTCTATAGCTTTATCGTTGTCGACGCTCGTGGGCTCTGAGCGTCCTTTCCGCCCTCGTCTTACTCGGCGTCCGTAGTTGCTTGCATGCCGGCATTTTGGTCAGCGCCTGGAAAACCTCCGATGCTGCTCTTCCCAACATAGACACAACGCGGGTTCTTGAGTTCCTGGATGTGCCACGGAGTAACAATTGCTCGGTTGCAGACGTCGCCGGAGAATATCACGCGGTTGGAGACTCACGCGGTTGGAGACTTCGAAGGCTTCCGCTCAGAGGGAAGGAGCCGTCAATCTCATCAATAAAATTGAATGTTCGTCGTAGTTCACTAATTGATTCACCCCCAATAAATATATCTTTGCAGGCGTTCGACGCGAATGCGAGGAGCTTTCTATTTTGGACTTGATCGGAGTTACCGTCTCAAATTCGACCGTAAAAATGAGGGATACAGACGAACAGCTGGACCTGAATCGAGATCTGTCTTACTTGTCGACGAGCTGGAAGCTTATTCCACGCTTGCCTCCCTTTCTGGTATCGTTGTTGAACTCAATTCACTCCCAAGCAAAGAGAATTCATGAAAACCATTCGTTGGGGCATTATCGGCGTGGGGGATGTTACCGAAGTCAAAAGTGGCCCTGGATTCCGCAAAGCCAGTAACTCATCGCTTGTTGCGGTCATGCGTCGGGATGGGGCGCGAGCCAAGGACTATGCGGAAAGGCATGGCGTGCCTCGGTGGTATGACGATGCATCGAAGTTAATTGTCGACCCAGAAGTCGATGCGATTTACATCGCCACGCCGCCAAACGCGCACAAAGAATACACCATGATGGCAGCTGAGGCCGGAAAGCCAGTCTACGTCGAAAAGCCCATGGCACTAAGTTTTGCCGAATGTCGGGACATGATCGCTGCATGCAAAGCCGCCGATGTGAGACTTTGGGTAGCCCACTATCGACGCAAACTAGCTAAGTTCGAGGCCGTCAAAGCAATGATTGATGATGGAAAGTTAGGCCGCATCGATACTGTGACTCGAGCGTGCCAAATGCCGCTGATGGAGACCGGTGCGAGTAAACTACCTTGGCGCGTGATTCCGGAGATCGCTGGCGGCGGAAAGTTCGTAGACCTCGCTTCGCACACTTTCGATCTATTAGATTTTCTCCTTGGCCCGATTGCCCAGGTTCAGGGGGTAGCCACCAACCGCGGCGGAGCCTATCCCGCAGAAGACAACGTAGTCGCTCATTTTCAGTTTGAGTCGGGTGTAACCGGTTGCGGCAATTGGTGTTTCACCGGCAGCCAGCACATCGATCGCCTCGTGATCTCAGGCAACAAGGGGCAAGTCGAGTTCTCCGTATTCGACGATAACTCCATTCAGTTGCGTGATCCATCGGGGGCGATTGAGGAGATTCACCATCCCTTTCCTGAGCACGTTCAGCAGCCAATGATTCACAGTATCGTGGACGAAATCAACGGAACGGACCGTTGCCCCAGCACTGGAGAAGACGCCAGCAGAACCACTCGTGTGATGGAAACGATCCTGGCGGGCTACTACAGCTGAAACTTTCCGAAATAACGAGCGATACAGGCTCCGGCCGCTCGTGCGCACCGGAACCCGACGGGACATCGGTAGAGGGGACGGACTATGCCGGCGGGCCCTTGAAGTCGTCCACTACGAAGTAGGATGCGGCTGGAAACCAGCTGCATAGAAAGCCAGCAGTCGACTAGTCGATGTTGTCACCGATCAGCCCGTCTTCTTCCTCCTCGCCAACTCGCAAGAGTTCTTCTACTGCTTCGAACTCTTGCTCCGAAATGGCATCGGGAGCAAGTGTTGGATCAGACTTCACTTCGAGAATCTTGGAGACGACTTCTTTGTCATCGACAACCAAGGTGATCCGGTAGCTACCAGTTGGCACCGTCGAAACACGCCCTCGTCCAGAGGATTGAGTCAAGTTCCAGCGAACGGCTTGAAGCCCAGCTTCGGTTCCTCCGCGAAGCACCGCAAGTTCTTTACCGGCAATATCTTGTACTTTGACGCTCGCGCTTTCCGCATTCTTAGGCAGGCTGTACCAAAGCGTACTAGAGCTGCTCGGATTGTTGCTGGCAAAGCGACGGTTGGTTCCTCCTCGACGTGAGCTGCGTCGCCAGCGAATCACGTCAGTTGGCTCCAGCATGATCACCTTTTCCTTCGCTTCTGCCGCATTAAGGCTACGTAGTGCCGATACATCGCAGGCCCACAGACTTCGGCCGTGTGTAGCCAAGACGATTTCGTTCACATCGGGATGCTGAGCCACCTCATGAATCGCAACCGAAGGAAGGTCTCGATTGAACTGCGCCCAGGTTTGGCCTGCATCGACGGATACCCAAAAAGCAAATTCCGTTCCGAGGTAAAGGACGTTCTTGTTGGCAACGTCCTCACGAAGACAACGAGAGGATCCACGGGGCAAGTCTTTGCCAAGGTTGGTAAAGCTTTCACCGTAGTCCTTCGAGACGAAAATGTGCGGATCGTCATTATCGGAGCGGTGCCCATCCATGCAGACGTATACGGTTGATGCATCGAAACGTGAAGCTTCAATAGTGCTGACCCACATCGGATCCACACCTAAGTTCTCGCTGATATTCTTCCAGTTAGTACCGCCGTCTTGGGTGACCCACAAGGCTCCATCATCCGTGCCTGCGTACAGGACATCAGGATTCAATGGCGATTCAGATAGTGCAGTACCGGAGCCACGCTTAGTTCGGGTGATTTCTGGCGAGATAATTTTGAGGTTATCTCCGCGGTTTAGAGAGCGGAAAACGTAGTTCCCCGCACTGTAGAAGACTTTCGAGTTGTGACCGGAAAGAATGAAAGGCGTATTCCAGT
>PKCQ01000233.1 GCA_002862265.1 Planctomycetaceae bacterium
CGTCACTCATTGGTCTTACTCACTCTCCCGTTAAGAGAGTCGCGAGGGCAGCAAGCGGAACGGGTAGCCCCACCGGATCCCTCCCCTTAGCTGGAGGCTCCGCCACTCCCATATTTCCTCTCCAACTCGCACGCTTGTCATCCCTCGGAACGGGAGGGTTACTTGCGAGCGGCAACTACCTTTACCACAAACTCTCCAACACCATAGCGACTGCTTCGCCGCTCCCGATGCAAAGGGAAACGCAACCGTAACGCTTGCCCGTGGATCGCATGGCGTTCACTAGTGTCACCAAAACACGAGCTCCGGAACAACCAATTGGATGCCCCAGGCTGATGGCTCCACCACGAATGTTGACTCGTTCTTCATCCAAGCCCAGCTCTTGAATAGCTGCCATGGCCACCACCGCAAACGCTTCATTGATCTCGTAGATGTCAATCGCATCGGCCGAAAGCTCGGCCAACTCCAATGCCTTTTTCATCGCACCGACAGGAGCGGTGGTGAACCACTCTGGCTCTTGAGCAAATGAAGCATCGGATACGATGCGAGCCAAAATTGGCGCACCGCATTTCTCAGCTTCTTCACGACTCATCAAAACTACGGCAGCAGCCCCATCGGAGATCTTGGAAGCGTTTGCTGCCGTGATCGTTCCGTCTGCTGCAAATGCAGGACGAAGCTGTGGAAGCTTGTCAGGACGAAAACGCGTCGGTTCTTCGTCCCTGGCAACGTCCTGGGTTTGCCTTTTGACCTGCACCTCAACCGGAACGATCTCATCGTCGAAAGCTCCCGACTCACTGGCTCCCACCGCCCGTTCGTAGCTGCGAATCGAGTAAGCGTCTTGGGCTTCGCGGGAGAAAGACTTCTCGGAAGCACACAGTTCGCCGTAATCTCCCATTGGCTTGTCGCCGTAAGGATCCCACAGTCCATCGTGCATCATAGAGTCCACGGCCGACTTGTTGCCCATACGATGGCCGCTTCGCGCCTCAGGCAACAGGTACGGAGCAAGACTCATTGACTCCATGCCTCCAGCAACCGCCACATTCGTCGCTCCGGCTTTGATCGCTTGCCGAGCCATCATGACCGACTTCAGTCCCGAGCCGCAGACTTTATTGATGGTGGAGCAGGGGACGGAGTTCGGCAGGCCAGCCCCAAGTGCTGCCTGTCTTGCGGGAGCCTGACCAACGCCTGCAGTGACCACTTGCCCCATAAGCACTTCGTCAACGCCGTGCGGCTCGATCCTGGCGCGTTCGACCGCAGCTTTAATCGCTGTGGCACCAAGCTGCACTGCAGGAACAGACGATAGAGTGCCCTGAAAACTGCCGATCGGTGTCCTTGCGATCGAGGCTATGACTACTTCTTTCACGAGTGTATCCTTTTGTATTATGAGATGCCCGAGTGAACTTATTTTGCAGCTTGCGGGAATAGCGAGCTCAATCCGCTACGCATGTACCGTGTCTGGGGAGGGCCCTCCCGCTGCAAGCATCGCCTAGCCTTCCTGGAGCAACTTCACAATCTGCTCAGGCCTTCGAAATCTTCGCTTCTTGGTCATCAAAGGTCTCCTTGTGCGATCCTTCACATACCGCGTGCATCATTTCTTGGGGAGCACTCCAGTATTGGCGAAGCTTATCACAATAAGGCGCGGCAAAGCGTGGTTGATGATCTGAGGTACCAAGTGAATCCACCAGCCTACAGTGCAAGTGATATGGCTAAACTTCGAAGCCCAACTCTGCTTTTTGGCAGCCAAATTCTGTTAGGGCCGAGAATTTTCGCATAATCTGTCCTCGCTCAAGACAGCTTGCTGATCCCAGCAGATCTGAAGGGCTTCGCGGCAATTCGAATCGCCCTCTGCTATATTGAGATCATCAGTATTGACGCCTTCTCGCACCAATTTCGACTCTTTCCTGACGCCCTAGAGAGACTTCATGAGCCGCCTCCCTGCTCGTTTCAAGAATGTCTTGCCACCCATTTTTTTGGCATTGTGTCTGCTTTCGCAATCCTCATTGTTTGCCGCCGACCGCCCCAACGTCCTCCTGGTACTGTGCGACGACCTTCGCTACAACGCCCTCGGTTGCATGGGCCATCCGCATCTCAAAACGCCAAACATCGATCGGCTTGCCAAAGAAGGCCTGCTTTTCGAAAACAGTTTTTGCACCACTAGCCTCTGTTCGCCAAGCCGGGCTTCCATCCTGAGTGGCCTTTACGCTCATGCCCACGGAGTAACCAACAACTTTACCGAGTATCCCGACGACATGGATACTTTCCCAAAGCGTCTGGACGCCGCCGGTTACGAAACAGCGTACATTGGCAAGTATCACATGGGCGAGAACAATGACGAACCACGGCCCGGCTTCGACTACTTTGTAACCCACAAAGGCCAAGGGAAGTACTTTGATACCGAATTCAACTTCAACGGCAAAGAACGTAGAATTGTACCGGGATATTACACTACAGTCGTAACGGACATGGCCGAGAAGTGGATCGAGCAGCAGAGCGACGACAAACCTTGGATGTTGATGCTCGGGCATAAAGCCCCCCACAGCTTCTATTTTCCCGAAAAGAAGTACGAAAATGCGTTTGAAGATGTCGAGGTCAACTATCCTCATTCCGCTTTTCAGCTGGAAGACAAACCGCTCTGGTTGCAAAAACGCCTAACGACTTGGCACGGCATCTACGGTCCGATCTTTGATTGGCGCGAGGATTTTCCAGACACTTCGGCATCTGGCGTCATGCAGTTTCAAAACATGATCCGCGCCTATTGGGGAACCATCCTAAGCGTCGATGACAGTATGGGACGCCTGATGAAATTGCTGAAACAACGCGGTGAGCTAGACAACACAGTGATCATCTTCATGGGTGACAATGGCTTGCTGGAAGGCGAGCATGGAATGGTAGACAAGCGAACAATGCACGAAGCGAGTATCCGTGTACCGCTCCTGATGCGATTTCCGAAACTGGCGGGTGGCAAAGCCAAGCGAGTGCCGCAGCAAGTTTTAAACGAAGACATCGCTCCGACCATTTGCGAGCTTGCTGGCGCAAAGGCGATGACCAATGTGCACGGGAAGTCGATGGTGAAAATGCTGGATACTGGCGATCCGAATTGGCGGACCGCATGGTTCTACCATTACAACTACGAAAAGCAGTTCCCTTACACGCCGAACGTCCGAGGAATCAGAACGGATCAGTGGAAGTTGATACGATATCCGCACGGCGACGGAGGGGAAGATCGGCATATGGGCGAACTGTATGACATCAAGAATGATCCGATGGAGACAACGAATCTTATCAAGGATCCCTCCCAAGCGTCTCGTGTGGCGGCTCTTCGTGCGCAGCTTACCGATCTGATGACCACCAACGGTATTCTGCATGACAAAATACCAATGGACGAAGGCATCAAGGGCGAGTTGCCCGATAAAGCCATTCGTTAAAGCGTTGGTTAGCCTCTAATCTTGCGATCATGCATAGGAACAGGATCACGTGTCCTTCGGCACATGCCGCATCAGCCTCCTTTTCAGGGACGGTTGCTCGGCGAATTCCGTTTTTATCCTTCTCACAAAGACATTGGGACATCACATGAATCGAAGCGTCAGACGACTTTCATTGCTAACTCTCTTTTCTTGTGTCGTTTGCCTCTCCTTCTCACGAGATTTGCCTGCTGCGGACAAGCCCAACATCATTCTGGTCATGTGTGATGATCTCGGTTGGGGCGACGTTGGCTTCAACGGCGGAAAGATCATTCAAACTCCGCATTTGGACGCGATGGCAGGGAATAGCTTGAAGTTCAATCGCTTCTATGCGCAAGCTCCAGTCTGCAGTCCCACACGCGGGTCATGCTTGACTGGGCGACATCCCTTCCGCTACGGAATCCCCACGGCGAATTCGGGACATATGAGGACAGAAGAACTGACTCTTGCGGAACTTCTCAAAAAACAAGGCTACTACACGGGGCACTTTGGTAAATGGCATGTCGGGACTTTGACCCAAAACATCAAGGATGCGAATCGCGGTGGACCAGAGGGCGTCAAGCACTTCTCGCCGCCACAGAACAACGGCTTCGATATTTGCTTCTCGACCGAGTCCAAAGTCCCAACCTACGATCCGATGATCAAGCCTAAAGGCGCGAAGGCTGGCGGCCACTGGGATGCGATGGTGGACAGATCCAAAGGGGAAGTCTACGGGACTTACTACTGGAACGAAAAAGGTGAGCAAGTCACGGAAGATCTCGAAGGGGATGATTCGCGAATCATC
>PKCQ01000531.1 GCA_002862265.1 Planctomycetaceae bacterium
AGCCCGCAGACCTCGAAGCGCAAACGGGATTAGCGGCCGCGAATCGGTGAAAGAACTAAAATGATTAGTCATGAAACTTAGCTTAAAATCTGCTACTTACCAGGCAGCTCAATAAACCCTTGCCAGTCTGGTGGGGGTTCGCGGCGATGCTGAGCAATGTAGACGGTCAGGAAATCTTTGACTTGATCCTCAGCCGGGACGTCATGAAGCAAGCGAAATGCCTCGGTCCAATTGCCTTGCTGGAATTCATTAAAAGCGTCTTCATAGGCTTGTACATGCTCTTCGTCGAGCACAACGCCTTCCCCCGCAGGTGGAAGCAGTTCGCTAACTACCAGCGGATTTTTCATACCATACGGAAGCACCCGAGCAACTCTTCGCGTTCGAAAAACACCTTTCGGTACATGCGCTCGCACCCAATCTGCGGTAGCTTCGTCCAGCAGAATCGAGGTCTGCAGCTGTTTGGTCATGCCTTCCAGGCGCGAAGCCAAATTGACTACCGGCCCAAACACCGTGACTTTGACTTGGTCCGTCGTTCCAATTCGCCCGGCTACCGCTTGACCGGAAGCAATTCCTAATCCAGCACGAAAATCAGCCAAAGGGTGATCCGCTTGTCTCGCTGCCTTTTCAAACTCTTCGCGCACCGCCAGGGCAGCTTGGCAAACTTGTTGCATCGGGTTGCCTGTCGCTACGGGCCAGCCCCAGAATCCCATGGCGGCATCGCCGTGAAAATCACCAACAACCCCATCGTTGGCCAAAATGTGGTGGGTCATCACTCCCAACGCATCGCTAACTCGCTTGAGAAGTTCGAGCAATCGGTCAGCCGCGTCTTCACTTTTCTTCGAAAACCCACGCAAGTCGCAGAACAACACGGATACGTCAGTTTCTCGCGGAGTGAGCACTAGTTCTGGATCCGTGCCAGCGAGAGCGTCCATGACGACCGGTGCGAAGAAATTTCGCAAGCTGTCTTGTCGCCGCTGGAGTGCTCGTACTTCTCGTAGAGCACCCAACGTTGTTGCGGTCAACTCAGTGAACTTGAGATCATCTTGCAGTAATTCCGATTCGTTTATACCGGTATCCAATTGCAGCAGTGTCGCCGTGGTGAAGGCACCCGCAACATAAATCGCCCAACCTGGGCAGGCCTGCGATGCGACTGGCGTACAAAAGGCCCAGTCAACATTTTCACTCTGCGTAAAAGTCGGATTGGCTACTGTGCGATTCCAAACATGCAGAACACTTTCCTGACGCTCAATAGCTGTACGAAGAAGTCTCGTGCTCGGGGCAAATTGTTGCCGCCCCATGCTGCTATTCCAATGCAGGACGTCAAGCTCGCTGCTAAACTGTAGTTTGAGCTTTCTGGCTTGGACCGCCGGATCTTCGTCGTCAATCTTCGTCATGAACTCAGGCTGTGTATCGTCGTCGTCCTCCTTGAGTCGCAGGATGGCGACAAAGCTAGCCTCTGGCACTCCTTGAAGTACCAGGCTGACAACGCGTTGACACAAATCCTGGTCGGTGCTCGCCCCTGAAATAATCTCAGGAAGCTTGCTTAGCACTTCGATGCGTTGGTCAGCATCTTTGTATTTGTTCTGGCGCAGCAGATGGGCGGAAAAGGTTTGCTCAGCAAAAGCGGCTGGATCTTCGTCAACAGGCACCACTCCGCCAGCTTGCTGCTCCAGAACCGTAAAAGTAGTCTGTCCAATGACAAAGTGATCGCCAACACTTGCTGCAAAGCGTTCCGCCTGCTGACCACGAAAAAAGATGGCATTGCGTGCCTGCTCCAACTTCCGCACTTCAAGCTTCTGGCCATTCCAGCATATTGTTGCATGCTTGCGTGAGACGCGGTCATCCCAGTGCACGGACCACGGTTCGGATGTCCGCCCAAGGATCGCTTCGACACCATGATCCTGGAGACTTCTCCGCCAACGATCTTGAGGTCTTGGGCCTTGAGCAATGAGATCTGGCATAGTGGTACTAAAATGAGATCGAAAATGGGCAGAGAAGCTGGTTTGCCACCCCTGCATATCGTCTTTACTATAGCCCCTGCAAACAAGCCAAGCACCGCTCCCTTTGCCAACCGGCCTACAAACTTCTGGCCCATTCACTCCCCAACAGACGCCTAAGGGTCTGCAATACATATGACCGACAAAAATTTCATGAGTGCCATCGATGCCCAAGTGGCTCACATCTGGATGGTACGCACCTTCTTGAAACATAGCGAAGAAGCCGCAGAGGACGAGGAACTTGCCTCGGTGCACCGCGATCTTTACGACTTCATGCTCGCACTTGGCCCCTCGCTGGACGCGGGGGACGAAGCCGGGTATTTGAAGTTCGCCCAAAAAAAATTCTCCAAGCTCCGTCGCGCAACGGAACTGTACACAGAGATACAACCTGAAATCTCTGGACACATGAACTTCGCGATGGCCAAGAAATCACTACAGCTCGCCGTGGCAAGCATTGATATACTTTTGCAAGGCTTTGCAGCGGAGAAAAAGAAAGGCAATGGTTGAGTACAAAAAGCCCGACGCATCATCGCGCCGGGCTTTGATTGTCTCTGCAAGACCAGAAATTCCGCACTAGGGCTTATGCTCGCTGTAGCAAGCTTTGCAGTTCGTCGCTGTCTTAAGTTCTTCTGCGGCACCTTCACGGCCAACCACGACATTGGCGGCAGCCAGTGCGGCAGAACCAGCCAGATTGTGCCATGAGTTCATTTCTCCCTTTGGCGGCTTGCTCTCAACCATGCTTATGTACATATCGAGTAGCTTCTTGTTATCTTCGTCTGAGGCATTGCCAGACAAGACTTTCTTTTGCAGATCGCCCTTCAAAGCGACTTTCATCACTTCTTTGATCGTATGCTTTGGCTTCTTTTCATCGTCCGTCGCATTGGCTCCATTGGACAAGGCCGCGCAGGCAAGCAACGCAGAATGAGGCCATCAAAGAAATCTTCCACCGAAGGTTCATGAAGCAGTTCCTAGTAATAAAGGAATGGTGAGTAACCTTGGCAATCCATTGGATCGTCCGCAAGAGAGCGAAGCATAGCATTCCGCGCAGCCCCTTTCACGACATTTCCCTCGAATCGGCATTCCCTGGGCAGAATAGCTGTCGGAATTCTCGGCCGCAGGATTGCAACTATTCGACTCAGCGCCACGGTACTCGTACTCCGTAGCATCCGATTTTCGAATACGAATAGAAGCTAACTGCCAACCGCTAGGTTGTGCGAACTCGCAGAGCACTGGAAAGAGCTGGAATCAGCAGTGCGACGACGATACAGCCGTAGATCGGACCTGCCCACATGACGACGACACTCGCATCAATCAGAATCAAAGTCAGCAAAGAATGCTTGACAGCGAGCTGCACACGCCTAGATTTCGGCTCCATGATCGCTTTCAAGCATCGGTGCATGACGGTCATCGAAATCAGACCTAGCAACAATGGAAAAGCACCGTTGGGACTGGCGGGCCAAGCAATTACCCGAGTCTCCCAGCGCGTGAGAAACGCGATCAAACCTAGCCCGACGACTTGTAAAACCAGCCCGAGCAACAGTGCGGCCGAATCGCTGTCTTCCAGTTCTTCTTTCCCTGCGAATACGGTCACGCCCAAGATGTAAACTCCGATCGCTGCTGCAAAGTACAACAGCGGCTGCGGCAACTCGGCCTGTTCACTGACGCACAAAACCGTACATCCGACCATTAGGATGTTCAGCGCACGACAGGAGCCCATGAGTAGCGGTCCGAACAATGTCGGCTTCAGGCCCGAGTTGTAGGCACGAACACAGACCGAAAGTGCTACCGAAGCCGTAAAAGCAGCTCCCTGCCACAACGGCTGACTTGTATGGAAAACCGTGACGCCCAGAATCAGAATCGGGCAGACCATCAACAGAGCCGTCCCAACATGCCCAGCGATCACAGGCGAGATACGACCTGCCGCCAAGGGACGCTTCGAGCGATGCCGGCGATCTTCCTCGAGATCCACTACGTCATTCAAAACCATGCCAGCCCAGTAAGCCGCCAACGAAGCCAGAGCTGTTGGGACCACTGCGGACCAAGTTCCAAAGTCGCCTGCGATGAGAACTGTCGCGGCCAAAACATTTGAGAACAACGTAAACACGGCAGGTAGCCGAACGAGTTGCATCCAGTCTTTAAGCGAGCCCCATTGCAGAGCATCCAATTCAGTCTGGGGAGATACTTCATTCTGAGGCTCATACATGATTGATTACTACTTC
>PKCQ01000625.1 GCA_002862265.1 Planctomycetaceae bacterium
TGGTCGAGCCTGAACAAGTCTGGGTACGAGCGAGCACTTGGGTGGACGAAATGAGCGAGAGTGCCGCTGAGGCGATTCAGCTGACCAAACGAGTTCTCAACGAGATGGTCGGGGAAAACTTATCGACTCTTTTCGCGAGCGGCGGCGCAGCTATGGCAACAAGCCTAACTACTGAAGCCGCCACTGAAGGATTAAAAGCATTTAGCGAGCACCGAAAGCCCCAGTTTCCTTAGTGCAATGATTTAAATTCCCGCCCCAGGGCGTCACGCAAGTTCAGCTCATGACATGATTGCGCTTTTACAATTCGCTCTAGCCTTGGCTAATTAAAAACTGCAAGAATCTAGCCGGTGGTTTGTGCGCGTCTCGAGCAATGAATTAGCTCTTCGAGATGCGGCGCACGAAATAAATTGATCATCAACGCAATGGAGTGAGTTGATGCCCAAGTTAGAACAAGCTGAAAAATCCCAAACTGCCCCCACAACGCGCCGTAAAGGACGGTGGGCGCGACTTGCTCTCACGCTCACACTCGGCTTGGCAATTGCTATCTTTTTCCTGCCGACTTTGCTTACCACCAAGACAGCAGTGGACTTCGGCCTCAAAAACCTTGCCGACTTAGATCCACTTCAGGTCGAAGTGGAATCGGTGAAGGCTGGCTGGCTGAGCCCGGTTCAAATCAACGGTTTGCGACTCCTCGATGCCGACGGAATCACTCTTCTGACTGCCAAACAAGTTGCCACACAAAAGGGACTCCTCAGCTGGGGACTCAATCAGAGAGATTTGGGACACATCCTGTTGGACCAACTCGAAGTGCAATTGGATCTAGACGAGGAATCAAGCAACTTAGAACGGAGCCTTGCTGACATTCTATCTCCCACAGAGACCGAAGATTCCGAGCCTGGGCCAAGCGTGGAACAAACTGTCTCTTATTCCGGCAATATCGAAATCCGTGATTCAAAAATTTCGATTGCTCAACATGGGATCGATCAATGGACGATGAGCGTTTCCAAGGCCCAGGTCGCGCTGCCCGAGGAGGAGCAGATCATCGGCCCGGTCGATCTGCAGCTGCAATTTGCCGGACAGACTTCAGGCAATCAGCAGCATCAAGGCTGGATTGCGGCTCAGGTACAGCAAGTCGGTGACTCGGCGAAACCAGAATTTGAACTCCGCGCCAAGATGCAAGACCTTCCTCTGGAACTCTGGCAGGTACTCAAACAACCTCTGGCACTATTGCCAATCGAGAAACTGCAAGGAAACGTCTCAGGCGTGCTCGCTGGACGGGCTGCCAGCGCGGAAGATTGGCAGATTTCTTTAACAGAACTCCACGCCGAAAATATGCTCTTGGATGCACCCGACTGGGTCGGCGAAAAACCTGCCAGGATGAATAAATTCAAAGGCAAAGCTAATTGCACTCTGAAGGATAACTTCCTCGTTCTTCGGGATTCATCTCTTCGCTGTGATTTTGCCCAAGTCAACGCTCAAGCAAAACTGCCTTGGCCTATCATCACTCCGTCCCTAGAAACGCCGCTAGTGCAAGGATTTGAGCTAAACACGGAAGGCTCAGTTGACCTGCCGAAACTAGTCGCCGCTGCTGAGTCATTAATTCCTGTTCGGGATCAGACTCAACTGACTTCAGGTACGGTTCGATTCAAACTTCTCCACGGTCCCTCACCCACCAACGCGCCGGCAGCACAAGTCGAACTTAACATCGAAGGCTTGCAGGCTATCGCCGGTGAACAGCAACTCACTTGGTCGGAGCCTCTCAAAGTGGGATTGGCTGCCGAGATGAGCCCAGCCGGTTTACGTCTAGATGCATCAACTATAGCTGACTTTGCCAACATCAAAGCAAATGGAAGCCTTGAGTCGGGACGACTCGACGTACGACTGGACCTATCATTGCTTGAACGAAAGCTCAGCCAGTTTGTTGAGCTTCCAATCGAGACGATGCAAGGTCAAGTGACGCTCGGTGCCAACTGGAAGTTAAACTCATCCACCGAGATTCTCGGAGCAAGCGGTAGTTTACAGAGCTCGGAAATCCGTTTGGGTACGGCGATGGGGAACCTGCTAGAGGAGCAGGCTTGGCAAGGAAGCTTTGCGACTGACATCAAGATTCTCAATGGCACGTTGGCCAGGATGGAACACGCAGACGCCCGACTGCAGTCTGCTGCAGAGCGGCTCGTCGTGACGCTGCAACAACCCCTGTGGCTCAGCGATGCAAAGAATTTTGGTCAAACACCATCTCCTGCCGCATTCTCGGTCGACGCACACGTGGACCTCGAGAAATGCAATCGTCGCGGCACCGTTTGGCTCGCCGAACCCACCGGCGTTGACCTCAATGGCAAAGTACAACTCGCCGCGAGCGGACGACTCGACCTAGAGCACGTAGAGATTTTAAGTGCCAACTGGAGTGGACAACCCATCCAAGTCATAACCCCACAACTCAGCTTTACGGAACCTCGCGTGGTCGGCAATTTCCGAGGCAGATTCGATAGTAGTAATTTGACGCGGACCATCGTCGATTCGCTGGAACTGACCAGTTCATCCGTTTCCCTAATCGCGCAGGATCAAGCTGGCACCAATGGCGATAGCAGGCTCGGCCGGGCGAAGTTCATTGTTGATCTCGGACGCTTACTCAACAACACCAATTCAGGCGGTAGCAGTTTGTTCACGGCCGCAGACACCAAAGTTGCAAGTTCACAAATAACGGCGACTGGACTGTGCGAAGGCGAGCTTGCCTGGCAAGTGAGTTCGCTCGCCGCAGGGCTCAACCTAAGACTCGACGGCAACGATGTGCAGATTCAGTCTCTGGACTCTCTCGCATCAGTGCCGACTTTGTTATGGCAAGAATCCACAGTTACGACGCAACTTCAAGGCACTTGGAATGCCGAAGAAAATCAAGTGCAGCTAAGCCAAGTTACTCTCCAAACTCCCTGGCTAAACTACCAAGGAAACTCAACGTATTCGGTGGGTGAGATTTCCAAAGCTAGTCTCACTGGAACGGCTGTTTACGACTCGGGGCAGTTGAGCACCAAGTTAATCCCTTACACGGGCGGCCAGCTGCTAATGGCTGGCCAGCACACCTCACCAGTGTCACTTTCGTGGACAAGTGTTCCTGACGCAGCCTCAAGTTTCGCGGGAGTTTCAGCGACAACGCAAATTGGCTGGGAACAAGCTCGTGTAGCTGGAATCTCGGTTGGAGCAGCCAACGTGCCCTTAAACCTAGAGCATGGCGAATTTAGCTCAGCGACCGAAATTCCTGTCAGTGGCGGAACGCTGAACTGGGATTTGACGGGAGATCTTGCAGCGGAGAACTGGGTTTTGCACCAAAAGCCTATGACGGTGCTGGACAATGTTGAGATCACCGAAGAGATGTGCAAGGGTTGGCTCAAGTATGTCGCGCCGATTTTGGCCGAGGCAACGAGCGTCGACGGGCGGTTGAGCCTGGAACTGAGTCAAGCGAAGTTCATGCCTTTTGAACCCGCGAAGCAAACGGTAGCTGGGAAACTCAAGGTTCACAATGCAACGGTCGGTCCAGGCGTTCTGTCGGCTGGTGTAATTCAGCTTGTACGTGATGTCGAAGCAATTCGAAAGCGCGAGTTGGCTCAAACCGTCTCCGGCACCCAGAAAATCTGGATGGACATTCAGCCGCAGGAAATCGACTTTCAAATGGTGGAAGGCCAAATCACGCACCGCAATATTGCGGCGCGAATTGGTGACGCGACGGTGTCAACCCAGGGGTCGGTACACGTTGCAGGACCAATGCACATACTGACTGTAATGCCGATCCCTGATGACTGGATCGAGAAGAGTCCGTGGCTTGCTGGCCTATGTGGTCAGTCACTCCAGTTTCCGATCGTTGGCACCATTAGCAATCCACAGATTGATTCCAGTGCCATCGCAAAACTTGGGCAGGCGACACTTCAGAACGCTGCGTCCGGCGCGATTCAAGAAGGAATTAACAAGGGAATCGAAAAGCTGATCGGAGAAAGTGGCGGAACAATCGGAGAGATCTTGCGAGGGCCCCGTCCAAACGGCCCTCCAGCACCTGCACAACCGCCAACCGGACTGCGCGGAATCGGCCAACAGATTCTGCAAGGGCAGGGGATTGGCATTCCAGGTCTGTTCGGCGGTTCGCAACCGCCCAGCGGAAACTAGTTGCTCATCAAGGCAGACAACGATCGGCAGCCCACATCAACATTCGCATCGGATAG
>PKCQ01000407.1 GCA_002862265.1 Planctomycetaceae bacterium
ATTTCGGCTCGCCGTCTTTCCCTGGCCGATCACTAGACTGACCATCCCAAGAGAATTCCAGCGAAGATGTACGACACGATCATCATCGGAGCTGGTATGTCGGGCTTGGCGGCTGGGATTCGCCTCGCACATTACGATCAGAAAGTGTGCATTCTTGAGAAGCACTGGACGATTGGCGGCTTGAACTCGTTCTACCGCCAGGGCGGACGGAATTTCGATGTTGGTTTGCACGCCGTCACCAACTTCACACCCGCTGGTACGAGGAAAGGCCCGCTCGCTAGGCTCCTTCGCCAACTGCGGTTCAAATGGGACGACTTCGAGCTGTCGCCGCAAATCGGCTCTGCCATCGCCTTCCCTGGCGTCCGATTGGGATTCACGAATGAAATCGATTTTCTTCGAAGCGAGATTGCTCGAACTTTTCCATCTGAAGTGGACAACTTCGAAAAGTTGCTGAACGCGTTAACCGATTACGACGACCTGAACCAAGATAACTTTGGCGGCTCCGCTCGAGAATTCCTCAATGAGACCATCAGCGATCCACTACTGATCGAGATGATTCTTTGCCCGCTGATGTGGTATGGCAACGCTCGTGAAGACGACATGGACTTTGGCCAATTTTGCATCATGTTCCGCAGCATCTTTCTGGAAGGCTTTGCTCGGCCCTTCAAGGGAGTGCGGCTGATCCTCAAGCATCTTGTCCGTCGCTTCCGTTCGCTGGGTGGAGAACTCAAGCTGCGAAGTGGTGTTCAAACGATAAGAACCGATGGTGATAGAGCCGTCGGTGTCGTGCTGGACAATGGCGAAGAGCTGCAGGCCAAACGCATTCTTTCTAGCGCGGGCATCATCGAGACGCAGCGCCTCTGCGAAGACTTAAGTGCTGAAACGGTCGATCGAGCCGGTCAGCTGACCTTCATTGAGTCCATTTCCATCTTGGACAAGCAGCCCAAGGAAGTTGGCTTTGGCGAAACGATTGTTTTTTACAACGATAGCGAACAGTTTCACTGGCGGCGACCAGAGCAAGGACTCTGCGATACCAGGACGGGTGTCATCTGTAGCCCGAACAACTATTTGTATCCAAGCGAGCTGGGTAACCTGGACGAAGGCGTGATTCGCTTGACGACCATTGCCGATTTTGACTCCTGGAAGAACTTAGACGAGCAAGAGTATTTGCGACAAAAAATGTGGTGGTATGACCGCAGCGTGGCATCTGCAGTGCGATTCATTCCCGACTTTCGCCGGAATGTCGTGGGCACAGATGTGTTTACACCCAAGACGATTCGACGTTTTACATCCCACGATAACGGCGCCGTTTACGGGGCGCCCGAAAAGAACCTTGACGGTTCGACTCACTTGAAGAATCTCTTCTTGTGCGGGACGGACCAGGGATTCGTCGGCATCATTGGCGCCATCGTCAGTGGCATTTCAATGGCCAACATGCACTGTCTGCGAGACCACTAACCGCGAGGTGTGCTGGCTAGTCTTCCAATCCTTCGGCGTATGCCTCTGAGAATGGGACGTACATTTTTGCCACCCATCTAACATTGTCCGTCTCAAGAAGGGCGTAGTCTTCCTGCGGGTGGATCTCGATTACTTTGCCCTTCAGGCCGCCAATTTCAAACTCTTCTCCTACGATTAAGCGAAGGGTTTTGTCTTCGAATTGGGAGCGAATCCATACTTCGCTACCTCTTCTCCCGCCAGCGACCAAACCAGAAACCTTGGTCCGAGTCAGCAAGTCGAGAGTAGGCTCCTCCTTAGTAACGGTCTTTACTTCTTCCTTCACGTTGATCACAAAACTCTGCGTTCGTGATGCGGAGGGCCAGCCGTTGTCTGATATTTCAAACTCCATTTCGATTTTACCTGGCTTCGTCGGAACGCCACTAATTCCCTTGCTGTCCACTTCAATACCCTCAGGAATGTCCTCTTCATTGGTGACTAGCTTGTACTCGACGTTATGCCCCTCTGGATCCTTGGCACCAAACTCATGATAAAGGGACTTCCCTACGAGTATTTCTAATGATGATTTGTCGAGTTTGGGGGCTGCGTTTGGTGGAGCAAAAGGATTTCGAGCCAAAATCCGCGACTTGTATTCTTCGATGTCCATGGCAAGCCGCCCGGAGGACTGGTCTGCAAGCTCCTGAGTCTTGGATGCCGCTTTCAAGGCAATCACTTGTGAAATAAGATTCACCCGAACCTTGCCGCTTTCAAGCATCGAGAACTTGCATTCCTTGATCGTATGAATGTAGTTCTTGTCGTAATAGCGACCGATCAGCTCGATGGACTTGTCGAGTTCCACGTCCCCTTGGAGGCTGAAATTGTAAGCGTCAAAAGCTTTGTTCTGAAATGCGGTCGATTCAGGAGTGACGATACTGACGCCCTCCATATCTACCGCTGCGCCGAGAGACTCCAGAAAGGTTCGATATTGGTACAGTGCGGACTGTTGATCTCGCGGCAGTGATAATTTGACGAGCTTGTCGAGCCTTCCTTTAGCCCGTAACCCGCGACTTGTGATTTGATCTAGACGCTCGGATTCAGCGATCGCGCCGTCTAGTTTTGAATTCTTTTCATCCAATACCCTTGAAACGTGGCTGAAGCCCCATTGGACAATCATTAATCCAAAGATCGACAGTACGGCAATTGCTAGGATGCGTTCGCGTTTTGACATGGGTATGTTGTCTAGTTCAAGATGACGTGGTGTTCGGGTGCTTGACGCAGATCTGCTTGGATGGCTCAGTTGTCAGCCTGGTTTGCAATATCAGCCGTGCCAGGCTGCGAGTCGTTACCCGCATTGGCATCCTTGGCCCTTGGCTTTTGGTCGGCTTCCTCATCCGACTCCTTCGGCTCAGGAGTAGCTTCGCCGTTCGATGAGTTTGGTTCGCTCACTGAATCTTCTGGCGGCTGCGAACTCTCAGGCTGTCTCTCGTTTTGAGCAGTTGTGCTCTCATCTGCTTTATCTTCTAAGTCGCCAGAAGACAGAGCCCCATCACCTTCAGGAACTCCTACCTCTGAAGCTTCCCCGGATTGTCCAACACTTGTGACAGTGTCCAGCACTTTCCAGCCCAGATTGGTGATGGTCACCAGTTCGGTAGCTTCCCATTTGTAAAGACTGGTTGGTCGGCTCGACTCACGCGGGTTTCGAGCCTTGACCTCGTAGTTTTCGTCACGAACGGACTCCTCAAACTTTCCGATGCTTCCGGAGGAATTGCCAGCAACATTGATTCGTACTTGGCCTTCTCCACCTGTCAGAGTGGTGAATTGCGGACCCGCCAACATGAACTCTTTCGATTCGGGGGCGTTTTCAGTGATATGCAGCAAGGCATCCAGGTAGTTTGGCGAAGCTTTGGCAAAGGCCTCGACGGCGGAAACTTGACTCATCCTTGAGTTGGCAAGTTCAATCAGTGCCTTTTTGTCTTTGTTTGCTTGTTCGTAGCCAGCGAGTTCGGTGTCCAGAGAATTGTTCAGGTAGATCCAATAGCCGACACCGCAAGCGATCATCACCGTCGCCGCAACTCCGAGCATGATGTAAGTCGGCGTCTTGCTTTTCTTTGGAGGTGCCTTCTTGGGGTTTTTGAAATCAAGTGTCGTACTCTTATCTGCAGTCGTTAGTGCCGCGGCGCCGCAAATTCCGGCCAGCCGATTGCCTTGTTGGTCGGCGAGCGTCGTTCGAGTATCGAGCCCGTCGGGCAAAACGGTTGACAGGTCAACAACCGTAACCGGCATTCCTGTTGCATCTGCAACGGCCTGTTCGATCTGGGGCGCCAAATCAGCAGAGCACATCAAGACTGCGTTTTCAATGCTCGTGCCACCTAATTGGCTAGAAGCCGCTAGCAACGAACGCCGAATTTCACCTGACAATGCTCCGGCGATGTGCTCGCCTTCGGTAGGCAAGTTTGTGTTGCGGACCATGATGATCCTGCCACCCTGGGCAATGATCAGATCAGCAGTGCCTTCCGAAACGCAAACCATTAACGCCGTTTGATTGCCAATCGACGCGGCGTGAACCGCGTGCCGCGCGATTTCGATTGGTCGCAACGCTACTTGAGCAAGTTGAAGACCGCAGCGAGTACACGCGGCCTCCATCCTCTTTAAGTGCTCAGGAGCAAGTGCACCAACGAGAGCCGTTTGCATTTCTTGCCCATCGCTGGGCAACATCACGTAGTCAAGTGTCCAGCTGTCGCCCATGTTGGCAAGTTGTCGCTGCGCTTGAAAA
>PKCQ01000620.1 GCA_002862265.1 Planctomycetaceae bacterium
CACGAATGAATCGTTTGGGAAAGTGCCAATCCAACGGGGCGGCTAGGAACTCCAGTACGCCGAAATTTCCAATCCAGCGGCTGTCGATAATGAGTAGAAAGCATATTAAATCTTATCGCAGGTCCTGAAAAATCTCTTTTGATTAGATCAAATACAGCTAAGGGACATTAGGGGTTATTTACGAACAAGTTGCCAACCCGATAGGACAACTCAGTGCCAAGCAAAGCCCAAACATTAGATTATTTCATGCACGACTTCACCATGCACATCGGTGAGGCGATAGCGACGGCCTTGATACTTGAAGGTCAGTCGCTGGTGGTCGATGCCTAGTTGGTGAAGCAGCGTGGCATTCAGATCATGCACATGCACCGGACGTTCCACAACGTTGTAGCTGTACTCGTCAGTGGCTCCGAGAGACATGCCTGGCTTGATGCCACCGCCGGCAAGCCACATGGTCGAACAACGAGGATGATGGTCGCGACCGTAGTTGTTTGCCGTCAGTTTTCCTTGGCTGTAAGCCGTTCTTCCAAACTCGCCGCCCCACACAACGAGCGTATCGTCAAGCATACCTCGCTGCCGAAGATCCTCGACCAAAGCAGCAGAGGCTTGATCTGTTTCTTGGCATTGCCGAGTAATGGCTCCAGGCAGTCCACCATGCTGATCCCACCCTTGGTGGAACAATTGGACGCATCGCACATCACGTTCGAGTAATCGACGGGCGAGCAAACAGTTTGCCGCGAAAGTTCCGGGAGTCTTCGCGTCGGGGCCGTAGAGATCCAAGACATGTTGTGGCTCGTCCGAGATGTCCGCAACTTCAGGGACGGAAGCCTGCATTCGAAAAGCCATCTCGCTTTGCGCGATCCGTGACCCGATCACAGGGTCAAGCCGCTTTTCAAGTTCAAGCTGATGCAGTTGGTTCATGTGATCCAACAAGTTCCGCCGACTTTCACGCGAGACGCCAGGTGGATTGTTCAGATAAAGAACTGGATCCTGCCCGGCGCGAAACTGAACACCTTGATGATTGGCAGGCAAAAAGCCACTTCCCCAGAGTCTCGAATAGAGTGGCTGTCCGCCTTTGTTCTTCGTCACCATCACGCAAAAAGATGGCAAATTTTCATTCGCAGTACCAAGCCCGTAGTCCAGCCAAGCACCAAGCGAAGGACGTCCCGCGATTTGCGAACCAGTTTGAATAAAGGTGATGGCTGGATCGTGATTGATAGCTTCGGTGTAAACCGTTTTCACGAAGCAAAGTTGATCGGCGATCTTTGCCGTGTGAGGCAATAATTCGCTCAGCCAAGCGCCGCTCTCACCGTGCTGCGAAAACTTGAATTTAGAGCCTGCCAATGGCAGAGTGGCTTGATTGCCGGACATGCCAGTTAGCCGCTGGCCCATGCGGACGGATGCCGGGAGTTCCATTCCGTTTTGCTCGACCAATTCTGGCTTGTGGTCAAACAAGTCGATCTGCGAAGGCCCGCCGCTTTGAAACAGATAAACGATTCGTTTTGCTTTGGGGTAGTGATGAAATTGCGAAAGCAATCCACCTGCCGAGTCATTCGTCAGACTCGCATCGCCAGCGGACAGGCTGCGGGCCAGGATCTGTGATGCTGCGAATGTCCCAACTCCGAGCGAAGTGCGTCCGAAGAAGTGACGCCGAGTTTGGGAGTTGAGTTGGTGATTCAGATGGTCGTGCATGATCGATTTGATGCGTTGAAGCGAATCTTACTCTCGTAGTTCTAGCGTTTCATTACGGTTTCGTCGTAGCTCATCAATCCTTCCGCAACGACGGAGAGGGCCGCGAGCTCTGCTTCCGAAACTCCCACTGCGGCCCGATGGTCGCCGACTTGCAAGAGCTGTTTCGCAGCGTCCACGTTCTCATTGAAATACTTCAGTTGATCGTCGTAGAGGGAAGTGAGAACTTGCAATTCGCTCTCTGACGGCACTCGCGTAATCAAAAAGCGGAACAGCTCGCGAATACGGTTCTCTGACGAAGTTTCATTCTCTATCGCATTGGCGGCCATTGCTCGAGCGGCTTCCACATACTGCGGGTCATTGAGAAGCACAAGCACTTGCATCGGCGTCATCGTTACCTGCCGCTTGACCACACAGACTTCGCGGTTGCTGGCGTCGAAAGTCATCATCGATGGCGGTGGTGAAGTCCTTTTCCAGTAGGTGTATAAGCTGCGGCGCCGGCTGCCTTCACCCTTTTCGCGAGTATAAGTCTGACCTGATTTTTCCTTCCACAAGCCTGCGGGTTGATAAGGTTTGACCGGCGGACCGCCGAGCGTTTCAACCAAGAGTCCGCTAGCCGAGAGAGCAGCGTCGCGAATCATCTCAGCAGGCAGTCGCATTGCAGGTCCGCGCGCAAGCCATGTGTTTTCAGGGTCTCTCTCAAGCAGTTCTGCAGTGGGATTCGATTGTCGGCGGTACGTGTCCGACATGACAATGCGCTTGACCAGCGCCTTCACGTCCCAGCCAGATTCGACGAATTCAATAGCGAGCCAATCCAGCAAATCGGGGTGCGTGGGCAAACTACCCTGCAGGCCAAAGTCTTCCGAAGTGCGAACCAAGCCTTGGCCGAACAAGGCCTGCCAGATCCGATTGACTGCGACGCGGGCTGTCAGTGGATGCCGTGGATCAACCAGCCACTGCGCCAGGTGAAGCCGATTGGGAAGCTTGCCAAAACTATCACTCGCGAATCCGCCAGAAAGCGATTCAGGAAATCCGCGTGTGACCTCGTCGCCGGGAGCATCATAGGCACCCCGCATCAGAATATGCGTCGTTCTAGGGCTCGGATCTTCACGCATGACCATGATTTCCGGAACCGCTTCCGCCAGGCCGGATCGAGTCTCTCGCAGCTTTTTCAACTCTGTATAAAGTGCTTCTGTTTTAGGCTGTTGTTGAAAGAAAAACTCTTGGAGCTGATCCCGTGTCAAATTGTGTACGGACTCCGAAAGATTCGCGGGTGACTCATCCTGGAGATACAAGTATTTGATCTCGACTGGAGTAAGCTGAGCCGCGAAGACCTTTAGTTCATCAATTTGTCCATTCTTGAATCCGTTATCCCGGAACCGCTGCCCAAGTGCCAATTCTTTTGGCGAGGAGTCGATTGTCCGCGTTAACTTGTCGCGAACGATATCGACTTCCTGCTCTTCCCCGTCCAAGAACAGCTTCAATCCGGCGGCTTTGCTGGAGCCGTCATACGTAATGGTGACGTGCATCCAACGATTCACGTAAATTTCTTCGCGTGACAGAACTCGCATTGCATTGCCAGGCCAGAAGTGAATCAGCGCGGCGCTGAGCTTTCCGTCTTCGATGAGCAATTCATAGCCGCGACTGGCAGAGTCTGTCCACGCTCTCGAGCGATGAAGCACAACAGCTCGGGAAAATTTCTCAGGTGATTTCATCCACAACGAAATAGAAAACGCTTGGTCACGGGTAAAATCGCCGCCAGCCGGTACCGAGACACTGTTGTCACCGCTGAGATATACCGCTCCTCCTACTTTGCCATGTGAAAACTTGGGGCCATCAGACACCTTGCCCGGTTTGTCTGCATCGACACGGTTGGTAACCTTACCTTCTTCGATCCCGTCGAGCGAAAATTCACCAATGCACTTTGCGGAGATGCTGTGTTGAATCAGTTCATTCAATGATTTCTCTGGAATACCTGTAGCATTCCCAGATGGCCGCAAGTCACGAAAAGACGCTCGCCAAGCCTCAAACTGCTGAGCAGCAGACTCAGCTTTCATCTTCGCCAGCTTTGATTCAAGTGCAGATATCTGCTCTTGCAAGCCTAGCAGCTTTTGCTCTTGATCGCCGCCGTAGAGCTGCAGTGCCGGCGTCGGTGTAGAATTGGTGAAGTGCGAGTAGAGCCCCGACTCATCGATACTGTTAAAGAACGCAGCGAGTTGGTAATACTCTTTCTGCGAAATTGGATCGTACTTGTGGTCGTGGCAGCGGCAGCACTCAAGAGTAAGGCCCAAGAACGCTGCTCCGAAGGTATTCACTCGGTCCGCCACATACTCAGCGCGAAACTCCTCTTCCACGCTGCCGCCTTCGTTCGTTTGGCGATGGTTGCGATTGAAAGCAGTGGCAAGTACCTGTTCACGTGTTGCATTGGGCAAGAGATCGCCGGCAAGCTGCCAGGTGATGAACTGATCATAGGGCAGATTTTTGTTGAATGCTTCAAAAATAAAATTT
>PKCQ01000127.1 GCA_002862265.1 Planctomycetaceae bacterium
CGCGCGGCTGCTAAATCTTAATTTTCTTGCTCCTCCCTGCGCGGCCGCTAAATCTTAATTTCCTCGATCCTCCCCGCGTGGCTGCTAAATCTTAATTTCCTCGCACTTCCACGCCCTGATGATCCACGATTGAAACAAATCAATCGTTGGGTTTTTTGGGCTGATTGAATCTTTCAATCGAGACATACCTTATGACGAGTTCGTGAAGCATCAGCTGGCCGCGGACTTGTTGCCAGACAACGAGTCGAACATTCGAGCATTGGGATTTGTCACACTGGGGCGAAGGTTCCTCAACAACCAATTCGACATCATTGACGACCGACTAGACGTCGTTTCTCGCGGCTTGATGGGAATGACACTCGCTTGCGCACGCTGCCACGACCATAAGTACGATCCGATATCGCAGAAGGACTATTACTCCATGGCGGGTGTGTTCTTCAACGTAGAAGAGCCGAAAGAGGGCGGTTGGCCGCATCGCTTGTCGGATCGCAAGACGATGCGACCAGCTCACGTTTTGCTACGTGGTAGCCCGAGAAGCATTGGTGAGAAAGTGCCACGTCGTTTCGTACGTTTTCTTTCCGCAGACTCCCCCGATTTCCCAGCAGACCGGAGCGGGCGTTTAGAACTAGCAGAGCACATCACTGCTTCGGACAATCCGCTGACCGCGAGAGTGCTGGCGAATCGAATTTGGATGCATCTTACTGGAAGCTCGCTGGTGCAGACTCCGAGTGATTTGGGATTGCGCTGCCCACCACCGCAGCAAGCTGAGCTGCTGGATTATTTAGCCACGCAGCTTGTTGTGAAAGGCTGGAGCATAAAATCACTGATTCGTGAAATCATGCTGTCGGAAAGTTACGCACAACAGAGTATTGCTTTCGAGACTGCTATGGAGATTGATCCCGAAAACCAACTCTATTCGCGCATGAATCGTCGCCGAGTCGACTTTGAAACTCTGCGCGACAGCTTACTCGCCAGCACGGGGCAGCTCGACTTGCATCTACTAGGTGCATCTGAAAAGATTGAAGCTCAGTCAGGCTCCCGACGACGAACGGCTTACGCTTACATCGATCGCCAAAACCTGCCGCCAGTTTTTCGCACCTTCGACTTGGCCAGTCCTGATGCACACTCTCCTGGACGGTCTCAAACGACCGTGCCGCAGCAAGGGCTCTTCATGCTCAACAGCTCGTTTGTACAAGCGTTGGCAGATGAACTGGCCGGACAGGCTCTACAGAAATCGGCCGGAAAAGGTGAAGGACGGGCGGTAGATTGGTTGGTTCAGCAGATTCTGTTGCGAAGACCAGACGACTCTGAGCGGCAATGGATAACGAAATTCCTAGATGAACCAAGTGGCCGATCGAAGAATGCTACGAAGGAAGCACACGCACGGTGGAGTCAACTTGTTCAAATCTTGCTCTCGTCAAACGAGTTTTCCTTTGTCGATTGAGCTGTAGCGGCGGAAAGTTTGAAACTCGGATTTGCCCAACCAACCCTGAATCCACCTAGCCAGCAGGTAGTAGTCCTGGGAGAATCGAGGGCACAACGCTGCCGCCGCGGCTGCGACTTTTGACTTTCAAAGGGATTTGAATGAGCAACCCGCTTCCAGAAGCAGTCAAGCCATTAAAGCTGAATAGGACTTACGCTACGACGATTGCCACAGTTCATCTATTGGCCGTAGCTGCCTGCTTGCCCTATTTTTGGAGTTGGACGGCATTCTTCGTATTCTTGTTGGGGGTACATATTTTTGGACAAGGTATCACGATCGGTTACCATCGCTTGCTGACGCATCGCAGTTTCAAGACTCCCAAGTGGATCGAGTACTGTTTTGCGATTCTCGGTATTTGCTCCATGCAAGACACGCCTGCTCGCTGGGTTTCGGTACATCGCATGCATCATGCAGACTCTGATGACGTGCCAGACCCGCATAGCCCCCGAGTCAACTTTTGGTGGTCACATCTTGGTTGGCTAATGTTTCTCAATCGCAAAACCTATAGCCTTGCTGGTCTGGAAAAGTTTGCGAAAGACTTGTTGCGTGATCGTTTCTATCTGCTTCTAGAGACGAACCCATTCTTCCAGTTCTACATAATTTTTGCACAGATCCCATTGTTCTTCGCTCTTGGTTTTGCTCTGAGTTTTGCATTCAGTAGAAACGTGATGGATGCCGTGCAGTTGGGGAACAGCATGGTTGTCTGGGGAGTGATCATGCGAATCATCGCGGTTTGGCATATCACTTTCAGTGTAAATTCTTTGAGCCACATGTTCGGGTATACCAATTACGAAACAGGCGAGGACAGTCGAAACAATTGGCTTGTCGCTCTATTGACGGTGGGGGAAGGCTGGCACAACAATCATCACGAAGATCCTTCTGCCTGCAGCGTGCAGCACCGCTGGTGGGAATTCGACATCAGTTACTACGAAATCCGGTTCTTATATATGATCGGACTAGCGAGCAACGTTACTCCGCTACGTAAGCACCGCCATAAGAAGACCGGCAAGCCCGGGACGAGCAAAGTTCCCGCAGATGCAGCCTGAAACTTTGCCAGCCCCAAAATTCCACTCAGTGATTCAGACTAAAAAGAAAGTTTTCGCACCATGCAGATCGCCAAATTCGTGAATCGCGACCAACAAGAAGTAGTAGGACGTGTGATGGGCGATTCTATTGCAGTCATGGATATTGCTACCCATGGGCTGCACAGCATGTCCGATTTGCTCGCGGCCGACAATTTCGAGGAAATAGCAAGCACTCTGCCAAACATTGAGTCCTATGCCTTGTCCGACGTAAGACTGTTGCCTCCGATTGACACGCAAGAGGTCTGGGCAGCTGGCGTGACATACAAGCGTTCGCAAACAGCACGTATGGAAGAATCGGAAGCGGCAGCATCCTGCTACGACCGAGTCTATCAATCTGATAGACCTGAGATCTTTTTCAAGGCCACACCTCATCGCGTGAGAGGAATGGGGCAGGAGCTACGTATTCGTGAGGATGCGAAGTGGAATGTGCCCGAGCCTGAATTGGCATTGGTGCTATCGCCAAGTCTCAAGATCGTTGGCTACACTATCGGCAACGATATGAGCTCCCGGGATATCGAAGGCGACAATCCGCTCTACCTGCCCCAAGCGAAAATGTACGATCAGTGCTGCGGGCTCGGGCCATGGATCACCTTGGCATCTGCCATGCCGCCTGCGGGAGAGATTGAGATCGACTTGAAGATCCGTCGTGGGGCCGAGACTGTTTTTGATCAAGCGACGAGTGTGTCGCAGATGGCCAGGACATTTAGCGACTTGGTCAGTTGGCTTGGCAGGGACAACTCTTTTCCGTCTGGGGCATTTTTGCTAACCGGCACGGGAATTGTTCCTGACAGCGATTTCACCCTCGCGCCAGGGGACTGCGTCGACATCAATATCAGCGGAATAGGCACACTTTCTAACACAATCGTCCAAGGCTAGCAGCGGCTCCTTGAGCCACATCGCCGTGGAGTTTCGAGCGTTCCGGACTCTGGGCGCGGGATTGAAGATGCCAACGAGGCCCCGCCGGTTCAATCCTGCGGGCCAAAGCAGGGGCTCGTTTAGACATGCTTCGATGAAGTAGCATCAGAATAGTGTTCGGCAGTCGTCACTTGCTGAACTGGCAACAGCGGGATATTTTGACTAATTCGCGTGATGTATTTGTAAACGCCGCATTTATCTCTTGAACGGCTCTTTGGTCCTACAACTATTGTCCTTGCAGCCGCGCGGATGCTAGATTTGCTCGCCGCCAATTGCTTGCGGACTAGAATATTTCGATCTCGCCAAGCCGAGTCTACCTAAGACACACCACTGCAGTTCTGCAGCAATACTTCAAATTCAAGGGAATCAGAATGCGAAACCTCGCAATCCAAACAGTTTGCCTTCTCGCCATGCTCACTCCAGCCACTGTCTTTGCACAGGGACAGACCCTGACTCCTCCCCCAGCACAGACACCGAAAGAGAACCCTAAAGCGGCTAGCTATGGCATTGGCTTTGACATCGGACGAAACCTTGCTGCTGGCGGCATTACCTCGAAAGATGTCATCAAAGAAGAAGTTCTCAAGGGACTTTCGGATGCATTGGACGGCAAGGAAGCTGCCTTCACGATGGAAGTCTTCCAACAAGCCATGCAAGCACTCGGACAGAAGATTTTGCAACGCAAGACCGACCGCAACAACAAGTTCTT
>PKCQ01000128.1 GCA_002862265.1 Planctomycetaceae bacterium
TAGTCACGCAGCGCAACGCGGCATCGGGTTGGCAGTGCCTGACGATTGCGTTTTGTAACGACGGTGAATTGTAGGTAGAGATTGAAGTGCTTGGGGCTCGAAGGACTTTCGATTCGGTGCGCGGTGCGAACTGCGCGCTGGCGAAGGGGCAGGTGAAGCCGCAAGCTAGGAGGAAAGCCAGAATGAAGGCGCCCTGAGATACGAAGCCATCCGGCAAGCATTCTTTCAGCCGAGTAAAGTGATCGATGCGACAGCGTCGTTCGAGTTTGCAAACAGTAAATGACAAGGCACTTGGTCCGTCTATACATTGATCCACTAAAACGAGAGTGGTTCTGGATAGGTGGAAAAGGTGGGTTGAGTCAACAGATGCCTTTTGCATGCAATCGGAGGAGCAGCCGGATTTGATATTGCGATCGAGCATGGGTTTTTCGTAACCCATCGACTTGGAGATTTAGTTGTTCTCAGCTCACGCTTCGGGTCGAGATGAGCGATTTTCGACTTTAGACTGAAATCTTTGAGCCTTGAATGGTCTCCGAACACTTGGTGAAAACGAAATCGCTAGCAACTCTCGTCCGCACTCAAAACATTCCTGAAGCAAGGAGGCTTTGGAATGGCTCGTCGACGCCGCCGATCAAGGAGCTTCTTTCCGCGTTGGAAGTTCAGCAAACTGCCCTTCTATCCAATGGCAGTTATATCACTACTGGGAACCGGTGGATACTTAGGGTGCAATTCTGACGCAATACCTCAGTGGTTGCAGCATCAAACTGCAACCGATGTCCAGCAGGCTGAGGCTCAGATTAATGAAAGTGCAATTCCTGCAAGGACCGAGAAGACGATTTTGGTTGGCAGCTTCAACATGAAGCAGTTCGGGCCAACCAAATTAAAGGACAAATGGGTAATGCAACGGTTTAGTGAAGTGATTCGCTGCTTTGACGTGATTGCCCTGCAGGAAGTGACCTCCAAAGAGCAGAATGCCGTACCCAAGCTACTGGAATGGGTGAATCAAAATGGAGCTCAGTACGAATTCTCTATAAGCCCAAGAATTGGTCGTACGAAAAATGCTGAGCAATACGTGTTCTTGTGGGATACCAGCAGGATTCATGCAGGCCAGAAGTATACCTACGTCGTGACAGATGAAAGTGATCTAATGCATCGCGAACCGTTTGTAGGACGGTTCCAAGTAGCGACTTCTCAGCAGCCGTTTCGATTCCTGTTGATCAACGTTCACACGGACCCAGATGAAACAATGCAGGAGCTGAATGCGCTGGCGTTTGTTTATGACAGTGTGCGGCGATACGAGTATCCTGAGGATGATATCTTGTTGCTTGGTGATCTCAACGCTCGTCCGGGAAAGCTCCAAGGCTTGGAGAGAGATCCTGCGTTGGTTTCCTTGGTCAACGTTCCAACCAATACGCGTAAAGACAAGACATACGATAACGTTGTTATTAACCAGTATGCGACAACGGAGTTTAGTGGTCGCAGTGGCATCCTGGATTTAGAATCTGCGTTTGGGATCAACCAAGATGCCGCTCTTCGGATTTCCGACCACTTGCCAATTTGGGCCGAGTTTTCGATTCACGAAAATCAGCGGGCTGGATCTGTCGCCGCGGTGCCTGGTGCTTCTCCGGGGCTTTGATGCATAAGTATGATTTAGAAGCGGAGTGCGCAAGAATTTTTTCAGGGCTGATAGCTTGACGACTCCTTCTACACTGCGAAGCTTACTTGGTTTCTGGGGTTTGGACAGAATTTTCTGCGAGTAACTGCCTGCGGCGGATCGCCCAGCCAAGTGGGAGCATGGATGCCCCAAGCAATCCTCCGACGGTCCAACAGCGAGAAGAATTGGAGATCGCAATGATTTTCAGTGGATCGCCTGATGCTCGAACCAGCACGTCCCTGTTTGTCAAATTGCCTCGCATGCGTTTCCGGTGCAGCAGCAAGTTGGGTTCAATCAGCCCCTTTGACTTCTCGGCATTAACGTAGTTTCCAGCTGGTCCTTTGGAGCGAACTAAGCCGGTTTTCTTGTCGGTGGAGCGAGTGTATTTGCCGACGACGGCGTCAAACGCGGCGTGTTGGCAATAGAGTTCGTGGTCAAAATGCTCCCTCTTGTGTACTTCGCCGTCGTGGATGTGGACTGTCGGGAAGAAGAATTCTTCCTTAAGCCGAGATTCGAATTCGAAAGCCATCGGGTGAGGCTTGCCAGATAATTTTTCAAGTTGGAATACGATGAAGGAGTAGTCGGCGTACTCTGGGATCTGCTTCCAAACGTCGGGTGCGATCACGAACTGTGGATCCAAACGCGAGAAGTCAGCTAATGTTGGAACGACGGACGCAATGAAGTCACCAACTTCCTTCACAGCTAGCTTGACACTGTTGGCAACTGCTCCAAAACGTGGACTCGCGATGCTGTCGCTTGGCGGAACAGGTGTCGGAAACGCCCGATGTAACTGATCGAAGAATCCGTCGTTGTCTCTCAAGTCAAGAAATCGAGCCGACCTTTCGGTGGGATTTGGGGCAGACGGAATAGGCAAGATCATCGCGTTCTTGGTTTTGGATTCGTACTCCATTTGATACGCCATGAATTGAGATCCTTCGCCAGTGAGTCGGGTAAAGATCCTAGTTTTTCCGACCCGTTCAACAGGCTGAGCAAAGCAGCACATCTGATAGACCTGATATCTAAATTGGTTTGAATGTTGACTTATTGATTAAAGAAAGGCAAGTTTGCAACTGGATCAACCATCCCAAAGGTAGGAAGACGCGGGGTGATCTGGCTGAGTTCCCGAAAAGAGCGATCTTTATGAGTCTGGTTGGGAGCGGTTTACAAAAGCCAGTTGACGAGACCTGCGAGCTATTCGTTGACGGCAAAACCATCCAGTGGCATTACAAAGACTTTGCCGTCACCCATGCGGCCGCTGCGTGAGATGTCGGTCAATCGACGCAGCACTTCTTCGACTCTCAAATCCTCGACCCACATCGTAATTTCGACTTTCGGCAAAAAGGCGAGATCGTATTCGCTGTCTCGATAATCATCCAAGTAGCTTTTTTGCCGCCCGTGTCCCTTTACTTCTTGAACCATTAACGCTTCAAGCGGTGCTAGCTTTAGGTTTTCAATGACGCGTTCCGCTAAGTAAGGGCGGACAACTGCAATGACTTGTTTCATCTTTTTGATCCCTGCACCGAGCCATCAATCGCCATTAGTGTGTGCCGTGGGGTGTGATTGACAGCCCTAAGTGTAGTCACCGGCTGGAAACTGTCGTATCGGTAAAAGGTAAACCAAGTGAGTTGGCGACGTGGCACCAAAGTATTGTTATCCGTGCACACCGCTCCTTAAATCAACAGTTGGGCGATTTTAATTCATAATACAGAAGGAAAATGATGACGAAGATCTGATTCGCATCGCGGCAGAAGCTATGCTGATGCATCTGTGTAAGGAGTATTTGATCGTCGGTTCTGCCATGGAGGCCATCGAAAATACGCAGACTTTCGAGCCAGACATTATCTTGATGGACATCTCGATGTCGGAGATGAATGGATTGGAAGGAGCTCGACGTATTCGCAAATTGTCACTTGCGAAACTTCCTTTCATTGTCGGTATGTCCGGTTTCATTGATGAAAAGACTCGGAGGGCGACCCGAGAATTTGGAATGGATGCGTTCTTGGGGAAGCCATTCACGCATCCGCAGCTCATCGCGAATCTTGAGATGACTGAGGGGTTTGCAGTCAGTGCTTAGTTGGAGGGCGTGAAGCGTCGCGAGATGCGGAGGCAGTCTCCGAGGTAGCCGGTACCGAAGAGATTTAGGTGGTTGAGGTAGTGATACAGCTTGTACAGTTCTACACGCTCTTTAAATCCCGGCTCGAGAGGCCAGACTTCTTCATAGGCTTTCCAGAATTCCGCAGAGAACCCGCCAAAGATGAGCGGCATTGCTAAGTCCGCTTCGCGATGGCCTCGGTAAGCTGCCGGATCAAATATCACAGGCGCTCCTTCTTTAGAGCACATGAAATTGCCGTTCCAAAGATCCCCGTGCAGCAAGCTTGCTTGAATTGGAATTTCGCCAATGAGGGCATGGAGGTGTTCGCAGATCCAGGTGACCTGATTGTATAGTTCGGGTGTCCCGGATTGTTTCTTCTGGGCAAGTTGTAGCTGATAGCGGAGTCGATGTTCGGCAAAGAACTGGCACCAATCGCTTGTAG
>PKCQ01000126.1 GCA_002862265.1 Planctomycetaceae bacterium
TCGACGGCGGTTGGCCCCTGCCCTACTGGCGAGGCAAGGATTACCGATGGCTTCGAGCTGAATGCAAAGTATGTGATTCACGCGGTGGGACCAATCTTTAATGATCTAGCCAGAAGCGGTCGTGAGCTGGCCAGCGCCTACGAATCCGCTCTACAGCTGGCACTGAAGTACAAGATTCAGAGCATAGCCTTTCCGTGTATTTCAACAGGAGTTTACGGCTTCTCATCGGCACCTGCGTGTGAAATCGCGGTCGCGACAGTTCTAAACTGGCTCGAGTCGCATGAGATTCCGCAAACTGTGACGTTCTGCTGCTTCGAATCCGAGGATGAGAGATTATACGAGAAGCAAATGAATGAACTTAGAATGGAATGAGTTCAGTGTGCGGCGCTGGTTTAAGACGCAAGGAACCGTTGGTTCACGCTGCGCTGAGCGACTCTCGTGGAGAGTTCATTCTCTTAAGTGTCGAAGATCTTGACGACCTCCGATGTAAAAATCGTTCGGGCGGAATTGGTTAGGCGGCGTTCTTCTTGGCTCGCGGCGTTTTGAGATCAAACAAGCCAAAGATTTCGTCTTGGCTTAGTCCGGCACTTTTCGGTGTGCCACCCGTTTCAGCAAAGAGCTGATTGAAGAGTGCACGCTTCTCTTCGAGCACGTCGTGGATACGTTGCTCGATCGTGTCCGCAGCCATCATACGAGTGACGGTAACAGGACCTGCGGCGCCGATGCGATGAGCTCGATTGACGGCCTGGTCTTCCACGGCAGGGTTCCACCAGCGGTCGAACAGAAAAACATACTCGCAGAACTGGAGATTCAGCCCCACACTGCCAGCGCCGTAGCTCATCAAGATCAAGTGCTTGCTGGGATCTTCCTTGAACTGCTGAATCACTCCATCACGTTGCTTGGATGGAATCCGTCCGTGGTACTGCATCGGGCCAAAGCGATCTAGTGGTGCAGCAATTTGATCAAGCGTTTCCACCCATTGGCTAAAGATAATCGCCTTTTTGCCACTGGCAGCGATTTCTTCCATATCTGCTTCCAACTGCTGAAGTTTGCAGCTGGAACCCGTCGCCGGATCAAAGTTACAGATTTGTTTTAATCGCAGGACGAGCTCAAAGATATGTTGGATCGTTAGCATCTCGCCCATGTCTTCCAGCTGTACGATTCCCTCGTCTTCCGCACAGCGATAGCTATCGTACTGAGCAGGCGTCAGCTCTAATTGCTCATCTCGGAACATCTTGGGCGGCATCTCGGTCAACACTTTGTCTTTGTTGCGTCGCAGGATGTGGTCTCGCGTTGCTTTGCCAATAGTTTTGAGGTTCATCTCGGTGCGCAGGTAGCCAGGCGATAAGAACTCGAAGATATTGACCAAGTCTTCCACCGAGTTCTCAATCGGTGTACCCGTCAAAGCCCAAGAGCGACTTCTCGGCAAGGCACGCACGATTTGAGCGGTAGTCGAGTTCCGATTCTTGATTCGCTGCGCTTCGTCGAGGACGACCAAGTCAAAGTGCAAATCAGGATCATCCAAGATCCATTGGTCTCGCATCAGTACTTCGTAATTGGCAATCCGTACCGGTGCTTCATTTTGGCCCCAAATGAATTTTCGTTTGGCCGCATCACCTTCCACTACGGTGATAGGAATCTCTGGGGCCCAAAGCTGGAATTCGCGGACCCAATTGGTCACCAAGGGCTTCGGGCAGACAAGTAGCACTTTACGAAGTTGTTGTGCGAGCAACAGCATTCGAACTGTACTGATGGCTTGCATGGTTTTCCCAAGTCCCATCTCATCAGCCAAGATCGCCATTTCTCTGGGAAAGAGAAAAGCGATACCTTCATATTGGTAAGGAAAAGGGCTGAATGGAAACTCGAGCTTGGCTCCTGCTACAAGCGTCTCGAGCGGTGGTTGCAGCACAAAGAACAAGCGATCTTCGAGCTTCACCAAATCAGCTGGCGGTTTAATCCGAGTCTTGGGTTTCCGTTTCTTCTTGCTCTTCGAGGTTGACTCGCCAGCAGGATCCTCCGTTTTAGACGATGCCCCGCTCGCAGGCATTGTTGGTTTCTCAGTTTCGTCTACGAAGACGAAGCCTTCTGGGAAAACCATGCCAACGGTACGCGGGAGCTTCGATTGAAAGCGAATGGGAATGCAGTTGACGTCGAGCGAGTTGAGTGACGTCTCGTCCGTGAATGCAATATCTAGGTTGCGCTCGAGCTGGCCTTGCCATCCGGTGCTGAAGAGTTGCGTTTCAGGCAACTTCAGATCCGCTAGCTTCGTAAAGCGAATGGGATGCGTTTCTTGGTCAACTGGCTGGCTTGCATTCTCAGCGGGATCCAGTGGTTTGCGTCTGGAGAACATACGCTAAGCCGCTCGAGCGATGGGGTGTGCTTCTAATAATGCTTCGATAATTCGTTGAAAGGGTTCTTCCATATCGAAGTCATCACGAAGCTGCGAGAGGATTTTTTCGGCTCCGTCCTTCCGCTGTAATTCATCTTCAAGCATTTGCAATCGTGGATCTGCCTGAAGTGAAGCTAATGGCAGTTTCGATGCGGGTTGAATCAGCGCGCTTGCTTCTTGACCACCAACGCCGCGATCGGTCTTGAGATAGAAGACTGTCTCCGATGAGATCTGCTGTAAGGCAAGTACTGGATGAGAGTCGGTAAAGATTACAGACGGTTTTACCTTAGCCTTTTGAACTAGGGCTCTGGCAACTTGCTCGCCGCAGACAAAGTCATTCAAGGTGTGGCCGTATAGCAGAGTTTGTGCGCGGGTTGGTTTGACTGGCAGAGTGCAGTGGAACTCAAGCGGTCGTGCCAGGTGATTCAGAAGGAGGTACCCTCCAAAAAAACCGTGCTCTGTGTGCTGTCGCACAGAAAGAAATCCAAGCTTCAAATCCATTCCAAGCTTCTCAGATCAACTCTCGAACAACACTGATTGGCGGGCATTCCAATTAGTGGTCTGTAAAATACGCCTGCACAAAAAATGCAGGGATTGCATCAATGAAACAGGCAGCAACTTCGTTCGGCCTTGGTGCGGAGGGACAGCAAAAGAGTTACGTTTCCCCTTTGTTTTCCCGACTTAAACCTCATCGACACATATCACGACTCTCTTCGATAGTTCGGAAAGCCAGTTATGACGACTTTAGGCTCCCTGCGATTTAGTGAAATTGAAAACGCCATATTGCCCAACCCTCCAAGCATTCCAACTCCGCTAACTCGACTTGATTTCACGGCTGAGTATACTGATGGCATCATTCGCATTTGTAGGAGTTTATTGTGGGTAACGAACCTTCCCAGTTTTCGCCAATGTTTCGCATCGATGTTTCGGCTGAGTCGAGCGCAGCAGCATCCAACCCACAGAACCCTACCGAAGCGACGCTAGCATTGCTGCACCAGATCGCCGCAGGTCAACACAAGCAAAATCAACTGCTCGAGCAACTCGTTCAAGCTTCCGTGAATACTCAGAAGCAGCGTGCCGCCGAATTGGAACAATGGAAGGATGCCAACCCACATTTGGCGAGATCTTGCCGTCGCGCTGCGGAAACTCTCTCTCGTGTTCAGACTGAATTCCTGGAGTCGTTGACGGAAGAAGTCGAAGACCAAGCCGACCATTTGCTCGAAGGCGAGTACATGCTTAACGAGTTTGTCGATCGCTTCGGTCCTCGGTTGGCACATCTCAACGGTGTACTTCAAGTGCTGGCGCAGTTGGGCAATGGAGTTCCCGCTGCAAACGTTCAGTAGGCTCGTTTGCCCGCATGCGGCCAGCCTCTCTTGAGGTGCTGCTAGCATTCTGTCAAGAACTGCCCTAGCTCTGCACTCTGCAGAAAACTACTATCCCCAAAGTGCTGGAATTCTCATCCTGCGCCGTTTGATATACAGATCGATTGCGATTGGTTGAGCCGATTCGCATCGTTTTGCACCGTTCAGGGAGGAACACTCGTGCAAACCATCAAGACAGGTGTTGTAGTCGCTCTTTTGCTGGCGGTTTGTTATGGCGCATTTACAGCCCTGAATGCGCCAGACCCAGATGTTCCAGACAGTATCAAGGAATGGTTGGCCGAAGACGGCGCCGACGCCTTGGAGGAGCTCGATCTCAATCTGGATGCTGGCGAGCTTACATCGATGGAGGGCGTTGTTAGCATGAGCCCTGAAGAGTTCATGCAGTCTTTGGAGTCTGGTACGACATCGGTTCCAACC
>PKCQ01000030.1 GCA_002862265.1 Planctomycetaceae bacterium
TGGAATGGGCGGTGGCGGTGGTGGTGGCTGCGGCTGCGACACATACAGCGACACCGCGTCGCAGTACAACAATGACTCCCCCTCCCGGCAGCTGGGTCGCCAGGGTGACCGCAGGGACAGGGTCCAATGGAAGGACGTCAGTGGGTCTGCGGCGTCCGTCGAGCACGCCCGGCGGCAGCGCAACAGCGATAGCAACCTCCAACAGATGGAGGTGGACATGAAGCGAATCTCGGACAGTCCGCTTCGTCAGATCCTAGTCCGTGCAGCACAGATGCCTCGGACAGAGATCCTTGAAAGTCCTGCCCAAAACTTCGTCAAGCGAAGCGAAGCTGCTTTCTCCACGGAGCTAACGGAAGCCCAAAAGAAGGCAGCCCGTGTCCAGCCTCAACTCACGGCACTCGCCGAGATGCTCAAGTTGGGGCGTGAGCACGTCGACAGGGAAGGCTCGCCACGATGGTTGGCTGGTTTTGAACTAGCCTTGGGGACGGTCTTGGCTCACAAGGTTCGAGCAGAGTCCTACAACCTGATGCTCGCCAAAGCAAAACGTGGAATGAAGTTCGAGACGCAAAAGAACAATACTTGGCGTCTGGAGCCTCACAAGGAGATCTCAATTGGCAGTAAGGTTGCTAAGGATGGATTGCTTGCGACCGAGCTGTTAGAGAACGTCGCAGAAACTCACAAGGGTACGCCATGGGGCTTGCTTGCGATGCGAGAGCTACAGAATCCGGTTGGTTGGAAGTGGGTGGAAGACTACACCGACCTCGCACCACCAGCTCGTAACATGGCTGGTAATAACAACAATAATCCCCCCCCTGTGCCACGTCCCGGCACGGACGAACAGGCTCGGATGCTCAAGAAGCCACCACCGAAGCGTCCCATTCCAAAGCTGTAGCTAGACTGCCAGGATCGATCTGGCCGGAAATATTTTAGCTTCCGAATTCTCGGACTTCGGACTCCAAGTTTGGGAGTCTTCAGTTCGGCGACAGTTGGAAGCGATGATCTTCCAGTTCTTCTCCCTGCATGCTACCAAGTCTTCGGCAGCGGTCGGATGACAGCACAAAGCTGAAAAATTCTCAGCAGACGGATCGAACCTTCACGCTTTGCATTGCAAAGCATGCGTCGTGAATGTTTCGCATACATCATTAGTTATTGTCGTTGTAATGCTTCGTATGGCAAAGAGTCGCGTTCCAGCGCCGTTTTCCCCACTGAGGTTTCATGTAAAATCACCCTGGAAATCTGTCGACTCTATCTGTCCGTGTAATTTTATCTTCCTTGTTTTGATCCTGGGCTAGCAGGCCGTTACTGCCCACGGATCGGCGAAA
Organism: Planctomycetaceae bacterium; assembly: GCA_002862265.1. Classification (GTDB taxonomy): domain Bacteria; phylum Planctomycetota; class Planctomycetia; order Pirellulales; family Pirellulaceae; genus Aureliella. Next base: position 1,323 of record PKCQ01000030.1, read on the forward strand.
CACAGCTCCGCACAACTGGATCCGACTTGTTTGGCTCAAGGGTTCAAGCACCTGCCGAAGGATTTCTCCACCGACCAGATTCCACTTTTTCAAGGGCTGAATGTAGCGCTGGGAACTTGGTCGGTGGTAGCCGAATTGCGGGCCGAGCAAAAACCGATGTCGGTGAAAGAATTATTGCTAGTTCAGGTAAACCGGCGGTCCGTTTGGATTCCGATATGGTACCGCAAATGGCAGTTGGATGGCTCGGACAAAGTTACGAGCTATGTGTTGATGGCTGGTCCAGGGAAGAGGCGATTCGAGCTTAGACTTGTTCGGATCGGTCGCACTCTTCGCAAGCCGAAAGACAAAGCCTCGATTCCACGCGTCTTTTTTGAGGGAACGTGGAATCAAAGAGCAGAACGTTATTTCTTTGGTTAAAAAGACTCACCCGCTTTACCAAGCAATGCTCCGGTGTAAAAGTTAGGCGAGAGTGTTCAAGATTATGAAGCCTTTGAGATAATAGTTGAGGCTGACGGGAGGACCGGTTTTCGAAACGCGAAGAATCAGCCGAGCGACATTATTTTCAGAGCTGAGACGCTCAATAAGACAGCTGAAGCTCCCAAGCCGCGGACGGTATTGGCTGGTAAGCACAGATTTAAGACACTTGCTGAAATCGTTGATCGGCGAATTGAGCCATGGGTGCCGCAGCAAGCCGAAGAAATCGCCCTTGTTGGCAACCGCGGAGGGCATCTCTCACGGTAAAAGATTCAGCGTGAGCATTTCTTGAAGTTTGTTGAATCACTCTGGGATAAAGCAAAAGACTCTGCTCATGAGCGCAGCGGAATGTCAGGTGAGGGAGAGCCAGTCAGTTCAGAAAAGGTTGCCAAGCGATTCGTGAGAGCAGGCTGGGAGCCACTCTAAAATGCCACGGCCTACTATGGTCCTTCACAGTTGAATGTTGCGATGACCACCTATTATTTTGATCGTTAAGCTAGGGTTGCCTACCACGACCGCGGCTACTGGTAGGTTACGATGAGGCGTAGTGACATAGCGCAAACTCAGCGGAAAACTTAGGAGTTTAAGGCTTCGAAAAGGACCAGTTTTGCTTCCTCGTCGGTGAGTGCGTTCTCGCGCTCAAAGCAGCCGCTGCTAAGTTTTGCGAGCGTCTATTGACCTTCAGAGGCGCTGGCAACAGAGGATATGATTCCAGCTTCTTTTTCATTATTGAGTAATGTTTTGCCGGACTCTACATCGCCTGACACTACCCCTGAGCAGGCAGAGCCTCTGCTGGAGTTGGGCACGAGCATCCAAAGAAGCCATCGTTTCTCAGCCCAACTCGCAACCCTTTGTGGAACCAATAGCGAGGAATGCTCTTGCGCGCACCTGTGGAATCGTTTTTTCGTGATTTCGCCGTAGCGGAGCGGCCAAAGTGACTGACTCGTTGGGATAAGGCTGAGCGAAAGGAGGGAAACAAAAAATACGCCGACTGGCAGTTTCTACAACACTTGCGAAAGTGCTGTTTCCTGAGTGGTTAAGTTGGCTCAACTGGCGCGAATCTGCCTTTGATCTCAGGTCATTTGATACGGGCTAACGTAAATGCACCGGAAGCTGCTTGGTATTTCAAGGAGCAGCCTTTGGGGAAACACTGGATTTAAGTCTTTGAGTATCGCGTAATTCGGTGCATTAAAATGACATTTTTTCCCGCGAGTCAGGTGTCTACTGTTTGATTTACCTAGTACGGTTTGTTTTCGTCGCGAATTGACTATACGCAGGCGGTCGCGCGGGACATGATATTCACAAGTAAAGTGGTTGTTAAATTCGTTCGGGACCATATAGTGGGTTTGGCCTGCTGTTTAAGAACTTGTCGATGAGTTACGAGGATCTCAGAGCAATTTTGCGAGGAGATCGAAATGATTACAAAGCGACGAAAGCATCACACGCCGGAGCAGATCGTGAAGAAGCTTCGGGACGCTGATGCGATGCTGAATGCAGTTAAGGATGAAGCGGCTGTTTTACAGACGCTCGGAGTGAGCCAAGCGACTTATGAATGCTGGCGAAAATAGTACGGCGGCATGAGAGCGGAAGAAGCCAAGCGACTGAAGGAGCTTGAGGACGAGAACCGGTGATTGAAGCAACTAGTAGCGGACAAGGAGTTGGACATACAGATGCTAAAGCACATCGCGGAGGGAAACTGGTGAGCCCTTCGCGTCGTCGACAAGCCGTTGAGCAGTTGCAGAATGCTTACTCGGTATCCGAGCGAAGGGCTTGCAAGGTCGTTGGCCAAGCTCGCAGTAGCCAACGCTACGAAGCGAGTCCACGTGACGACGAGCGTCCTGTTGTAGCACGCATGCTTGAGCTTGTTGAGAAGTTTCCTCGTTACGGCTACCGTCGGATCACAGCTTTGTTGCGGCAAGAGCGTTGGTAAGCGAGTGACACACGAGTGTATTGACTTTGGCGTCGAGAAGGCCTCTAAGTACCAAAGAAGAAGAGAAAACGGCGACGTTTGGTCTTTGCTGCTAACGGTTGCCATCGCAAGCACGCCGAACACCGCAATCATGTCTGGTGCAGGAATTCGCCTTCGATCGCACTGGTAACGGCAGAACGTTGAAAGGGTTTTCAGTGATCGACGAGTACACGCGAGAAAGCCTAGCCTTGAAAGTGGATCGCAATTTCACACGCGAAGATGTTGTCGATACGCTTGCTGAGCTATTTGTGATGCAAGGTACCCCGCAACACAGTCGCAGCGACAACGGCTACCGAGATTGTCGCAAACTTACTACGAGGCTGGCTTGAACAGCTTAACGCAGCAACACCGTACATCGAGCCAGGCAGTCCTTAGGAGAACGGATATGCCGAGAGCTT
>PKCQ01000029.1 GCA_002862265.1 Planctomycetaceae bacterium
CTGAAGAGAGCTTGCAGCTTGTTTTCGAACAGCTTTCTGCAACCGACCATACCCAAGAAGACGTAAAGCTCGTTCAACGGAGTGACGCAACCCAAAACTCACTTATCACCATGCAGCAAAGCCTGATCGCGAAGTACGGTGTCGAAGCTTGGGAAGATGACAACAATCGTGAGACCTCAAGCCTGCGTCAGCAGTTTGCAAGTCTAAATGAAAAACTGTCTGAACTCGGCAAGCCTCTCGAAGACGGTGATGATCACGTCGTGCGCCCCATCGAAATCAGAACACGATTCTCCAACCTTAAAACAGAATTGCTCGGTGGGCAATTCATGGCGCTGTTAAGACGCACAGCCAACCCGACAGCTGAAGATCGCCAGCAATGGACACAAAACATCATCAACTATGTGCGGCCTCGACTGCTGTCGATCACAGGCGCGACCGGAACATTTATCGTCAGACTCATTTTCGGATTCGTCATCCTGGTTGTCGCCACATTCTTCTTCCTGTTCGACGGCCCTTCGATGGTCAAAACTGTCATGCGGCTAAGTCCTCTGGACGATGCTTACGAGCAAGAACTGCTTCTTGAATTTGATCGCATTAGTCGAGCCGTAGTAGTAGCCACTTTGCTTTCGGCGGTAGCTCAAGGACTGACGGCCGGGATTGGCTACTTCTTCGCCGGGATGGATATTCTAGCTTTGCTGATCATGCTAACCACAGTCTTCGCCATGGTGCCTTTCGTGGGACCTGCGGTTGTCTGGGTTCCAGTCTGCCTCTACATCGGAATCTATGAAGAACGATACACTGCCGCAATTCTACTTGGCGTGTGGGGCGTCTTGGTGGTTGGAACGATAGACAACTTTGTCAAAGCCTTTGTGCTGCATGGACAATCTCAGCTTCACCCATTACTCGCACTTCTCAGCGTGCTAGGTGGTGTTCAAGCACTCGGACCGATCGGAATTGTGGTCGGCCCTATGGTCGTTGCTATGCTGCAGACGCTGCTCAGCATTCTCCAACGAGAACTCACTCACTTTGACAAGCAGAATCTCGTGCTTTCAACGCAAGGCTTGTCCGCAACGGTATCAAGTGAAGGCGATGTGGATACCGGGGCTGAGGAACAAGAGACTGAAAATAAAAGCTCCGACGAAAAAGCAGAGCCCGCACCGAAACCGGAAGGTAAAGAAGCCCCATCCCCTAACAAACCTGACGACGAGGTGGACTAATGGCCTACCTTCGCCAAGAGTGTCTTCGATTCCCCAATTTGCTCGTTCATCTATTCGAGAGGCAAAGCTTTTACTCGCCAGAAAGTCCGCAACTATGCCTGAATTGCCAGAAGTAGAAACGATGTGCCGCGGCATCGAGTGGATCGTTGGGCGACGAATCGCTCGCGTCAGCAAGCCAGCCTGTGAATATCGCCCCATTTCGATAACGCCTTCGGTGACGACCATCAACAAGAAGCTTGCTGGAGCCAAGGTTGAGCGGGTCTCGCGTTTGGGAAAACGCGTTTTGATCCATGCAGCCGATCATGCTTTGATCCTTCAGCCGAAGATGACTGGAATGGTCTCGCTCGAAGATCCGCCCGACCTCGATCACAACCGATTGCAAATTGACTTCAAGGGCTGGCCGACACTCCAACTCTTCTTTTGGGATCGACGTGGATTGGGAACCGTCGAGTTACAACACGAAGATGCCATCGAGGAACGCATTGTCAATGGCAAGTTGGGCCCCGATGCCTTGACAATCACATTTGACATCTTCAGTGAAAAACTCTCCGCAACGAGTCGAGCCATCAAAGTTGCGTTGCTCGATCAAAAACTCCTGGCGGGCGTCGGAAACCTCTATGCTTCCGAGATGTTACACGTCTCGAAGATCCACCCAGAAAAACCATGCAACAAACTAACGAAACTCAAGAAAAGGCTGCTTTACGAAGTAATGCAAAGAGTCCTCCTTGATGCGATCGCGCACGAAGGCTCAACACTCTCCGACGGAACGTATCGCAATGCTTTAAATAATCCTGGAAGCTACCAGAATCAACATTTGGTCTACGATCGTGCTAATGAGCCATGTCCCAGCTGCTCCCTAGGCACCATTCGCCGAATCGTCCAGGCACAGCGTTCCACCTTCTATTGCCCGAAGTGCCAAAAGAAGTAGGACCTCATCTGCTGAGCATAGGCAGCTTTAGATATATGAATGTCGGCCAGCGAAAAGAGATTGGAGTGCGTTAGCCGATCCCCCTGCCCGCGCACGAGAAGAACGAGACCGTCGCATCGGTGACGCTGAAAGTCTTGACGACTTCCGCTACGAACAGAGCTAACGCCCTTTGACTAGAAGCACAGCTATTGCTCTGAAAACCCGGTCGCCTCGTAAAGCGGCAAGTGCCGGTAGCTAACCTCTAACGACAAAAGATTCATGGTGGTGACATAAAGTCTGCCACCGTACCGAGCCCACAAATCAGGCGTAGGTAAAACAGGATTCCAGCTGCCTTCGTACTGCCCTTGGATAACTTGGTTGTTAATCAACATCGGATAAAGCTCGTCATGCCAAGTATCCCAAGTTTCACCTCCCATGTGAAACATAACTTGGGTCGCGTAGTACCAATAGTAGGTATCACGCTTCGATTGCTTCACCGTACCTTCGGCAGGCAAGTTCTGCAGCAAGTATTTTGCCCCATCTTGCATCGCGGGTTCATCTCTTCCCCAGCCGGTGTACAAACGCATCAGCATCCCGACACTTGTCATCACAGAAGTAGGCCGCAGGCCATGACCTTGCACCTCGTTGTTGGCCGCAAAGGGATTGTAGCGGTATAAGTGTTCATTGCCAGCTGGATCCTGACTCAATTCCAGATAGCCTCGTAGACGCACCAGTACAGATTCATCTACCTGCAGCCCAGCTAACTTCGCACTCATCAGTGCCATCATGAACCAGCCCGAAACGCTCGTGTCCGAACCAACACCAGGTGAGTAACGCCAGCCCCCTCGTCGCTTGTCCTGACTAGTCGCAATAAAGTCGACGGCGCGTTGCGCTGGGTCGCGCAGTTCCGAATCCTGGGTCATCCCGTAGGCTTCACACATAGCGATCGCGGCAATGCCGTGAGAATACAGCCACGCGTTTTGATCTGAGGCGGGGTTTTGCGGAATGTACAAATCCCCGTTCGCCTTCTGTCGCTCTCGCAAGAACTGAATAGCATTTTCGCAGACTTCGGCGTACTTGAAATCTTTGTGGGTGTAGCCAGCACCTTGGAAAGCGAGCAGGGCTAAACCGGTTGCCGCCGTATCGCTCGTCATAAGAACCTCTATTTCGAAGTCCTGGAGACGCCACGAGCCATCTTCACGCTGGTGGCTTGCCAAAAAGGCCAGGCCTCGTTCAATCGCAAGTTCCGTTTTCGGCTCTGCTGAAGTTTCTTCGTTCGCCTCACGCTCTTTCAGGCGCTCGACACGTTGCTGGAAAGCCGGCTTCGGAATCGAAATCCGACCGGCTGCCAAAGGCCCGCCAACGTCGCGTTTTGCAAAGCGTTGCATTTCCAGGTCCGTCAATCGCGTATCCCTCGCAAAATCGCTTCGGCGTGGCAACAACTCACCTCCTCGAAGCCCAGTCTTTGCAATGCCGCCGGCGCCCACAGGTTCGTTGATAACCAGCAGGTTCGAAGTCGAGCCACCCTGCCGGCGAGACTCGCGAGAACTCGCCGCCTGACGCATCGCGTCACCACCCGATTCAGCCAACTGGCCAAAACCTGGAATGGAGATCGGACCAAGCGTCGGCGCACCGCCAGAAGTAGAACTCCTTTGCATTGGCGAAGAACCACTTGCGTTGGCCTCACTTTCCTGACCGCTTCCGCCCGCCGCAACCCGCTCATTTCTTGCCATCGCACCAAGGGCACTTCCAACATCAGAGCGGGGACCAGACTGCCCTCCGGAATCTGTAGAACCGAAACTCTGAGGCGAAAGATCTGCGCCCTGTCTGCGACTCCCCCGCGTCGTTGCTGTGGCGGCCGAATTACTCGCCATAGAACTTCCAGAGGAACCTGTCGTCTCGCCCGAAGCCATCGCTCCTCCCGGTGCATTGGGAGCACTCATCGGCCCGACAATTCCCTGAAGGCCAGTTCGCGAACGCTGCACTGTCTTGCCGGAACCCGCCATCCCAGCCACATCACTTCCAGCCGCATCACCACC
>PKCQ01000632.1 GCA_002862265.1 Planctomycetaceae bacterium
GACGAAACTCTCGCCAATTTCTGATTTTGGCTTTTGGAGTTCTGGCAAAGTCCCCGACTTTGACTTAAGTTTTACAGCCAATGCGGAAGATTTTAGTTACTGGTGCGGCCGGCTTTATCGGCTACCACATGAGCCAAGCACTCCTCAGCTGCGGCGACTTTGTCGTTGGCCTCGACAATCTGAACGACTACTATTCGGTCGATCTAAAGCGAGCGAGGCTGTCTCAGATTGATTCGGAGAACTTCCATTTTGTCGAAGGCGATTTGGTTGATCGCGGGAGCTTAGATCGATTGTTCGAGGAGCATCAGTTCGAACGCGTTGTCCACTTAGCCGCCCAAGCTGGAGTGCGTTACTCGCTTGAGAATCCAGGTGCGTACATCGACAGTAATTTGGTCGGATTTGGCAACATTCTCGAGTGCTGCCGGCATTCTGAAATTGGTCATCTGCTTTATGCGAGCAGCAGTAGTGTTTACGGAGCTAACAAACAGCAGCCTTTTTCGGTTGAACACGTAGTCGATCATCCGGTGAGTTTGTATGCGGCGACGAAGAAAGCCAATGAACTTCTCGCGCACACCTATTCACATTTGTATTCGCTCCCGACGACTGGTCTGCGATTCTTCACTGTCTACGGACCTTGGGGACGTCCAGACATGGCTGCTTATATCTTCACCAAAGCCATTTTTGATGGTTCACCCATCAACGTATTCAATCATGGCAAGATGCAGCGAGACTTTACTTATGTGAAAGACATCGTTGAGGCGATGGTGCGTCTGGTCGATCATATTGCGGCGGCAGATCCCAAATTTGACGCACTCGCCCCAAAGCCTGCAACCAGCAATTGTCCGTATCGCGTGTTTAACATCGGCAATAACCAGCCAGAAGAGCTTGGACGCTTCATCGAGGTATTGGAAGCGGCCATTGGCAAGAAAGCGAACAAGAATTTCATGCCTTTGCAACCCGGCGATGTGGTCTCTACTTTTGCAGACGTTTCGGGTTTACAGCGGGCGATCGATTTCCGTCCGCAGACGACCATCGAAGAAGGCATCCATCGCTTCGTAGACTGGTACCGTGACTACCATCAGATCAGCTGATACTCGCCCGTGCGGAGGGGGCGCTCTGCGTTCTTGATATCAATTTTGACATTGATTCAATCTTTGCGATCATCCGTTGCGATGAAGTGACTGCAAGTTGCAGAAACTGTGGTTCTCAGGGCGATTTATCGCGTTACCATTATGTCTTGCGGACCGATTGTGCCGCGAATTCCCTCTCAACGCACCCCGAAAAGCCCAGCTTTTTGCTAAGTATTTTTGCCATTCGGATGGATCTTGTTGCCGCGACGGTAAATAGATGAACACCTTTAGCCTGGATTACATTGACGACCTTTATGTTCAGTACATTCGTGATCCACAGAGTGTCTCGCCGGGGTGGCGGAGTTACTTTGAGCAGTTCTCACTTGCTGCTTCTGTCGACGATCGGGTTGTGGCTGAAGGGGTAGAAGAAGCCACGACTTTCGATGCCCCTGACATGCCCGATGCGAAAGCACGCTCGATTCGCGACGAAGCGTTGTGGTTGGCGGAGATGCAAGACCGCGTCGACAACTTAGTTCGCGAGTATCGCGTCCGCGGTCACTTGCTGGCGAAACTTGATCCGCTTAAACGGCCGAGAACCGATGTCGCGGAGCTTGACCCTGAGCTGTACGGATTGAGTGAGCAGGACTTGGAGCGGCCCTTCTCTTGCGAGAACTTGCAGTACGTCAATGGTCGCAATTTGGGTGACATCCTCAAGAAACTGCAGAACACGTATTGCCGCAGTATCGGCGCTCAGTTCATGCATATTGATAATCGCACGATCCGCGATTGGTTGCAGCGTCGGATGGAAAGTTGTGAGAACCGTTTGGAGCTCTCTCGTGAAGTGCAAGTTCGGATCTACACGCGTTTGGCAGACGCCGAGATTTTTGAAGAGTTTGTTCGCAAGAAGTTCGTCGGAGCGAAAACTTTCTCGCTCGAGGGCGCGGAGAGCATGATTCCGCTGCTGGACCTGGCACTGGAAAAGGCCGGCCAGCACAAAGTGGAAGGTGTCATCCTGGCGATGGCGCACCGTGGTCGATTGAATGTCCTTGCCAACATCATGGGCAAGCGAGCTCAAAGTATCTTCTGGTCCTTTGACGATCCGCGTCCAGATATGCACCGCGGAACTGGTGACGTTCGTTATCACTTGGGCTACAGCAGCGATTGGACGACTTCGCACGGGCACAAGGTGCGTATTTCTTTGTGCTTCAATCCGAGCCACCTAGAATACGTCAACACGGTAGCTCAAGGTCGCTGTCGCGCGAAGCAAGATCGCGCTCACGACGATCGTCATTCGAACTTTATGACGGTATTGATCCATGGCGATGCCGCCTTTGCAGGGGAAGGTATCGTGCAAGAGACGCTCAACATGAGCGAACTCGATGGCTATCGTACGGGCGGAACGCTTCACGTCGTTCTCAACAATCAAGTTGGCTTCACCACTGAACCCCACGAATCACGCTCTTGCACCTATGCGACCGACGTGGCCAAGATGCTGCAGATTCCCATTTTCCACGTCAATGGAGAAGATCCAGAAGCAGTTGCTCAAGTGGTCAACCTTGCCATGGATTTCCGCAGAGAATTCCAGCGTGATGTCGTCATCGATATGTACGCCTATCGTCGCTGGGGACACAACGAAGGTGACGAGCCAAGGTTTACTCAGCCTCAGATGTACAAGGCTGTAGACGCACACCAGAGCGTCCGTGAGAGCTACCTCAGACGCCTCTTTAAGATGGGAGGGATAACTCGTCAGGAAACTGATGCTATTGCTGAAGTGAGACAAGCGAAGCTGGAACGCGAATTCGAGCTGGCCCAGCAAGAGGAGTATGTCGACGACTTGCAAACGATGGGCGGTAGCTGGAGTGGCTTCTATGGTGGACCGGAGCCCGCAGACGACGACCCGCAGACGGCAGTTTCAAGAGAAGAGTGCTCGGAGATTCTCAGGACGCTATCGAAAGTGCCTGAAGGCTTTAACCTGCACCGTAAGTTGAAGAGATTTATGTCGCTTCGAGCCGAAATGGCGGAGGGCTCACGCCCCCTCGACTGGGCCTCAGCGGAAGCACTTGCAATGGGGAGTTTGCTATCCTCGGGGCATCCCGTTCGGCTAAGTGGACAAGATTGTGAACGTGGTACCTTCAGTCAGCGACACGCAGTATTGCACGATACGGAGAACGCCGACAAGACGCACACTCCTTTGAATCTGTTCGCCGAGGACACTCGGCTTGACATTATCAACAGTCCGCTCTGCGAAGCCGGAGTGCTTGGGTTCGAGTATGGCTACTCCCTTGACTGCCCTGAAGGGCTGGTTGTCTGGGAAGCGCAGTTCGGTGATTTCTGGAATGTAGCGCAAGTGATCGTCGATCAGTTTATCACCTCGGCCGAGGACAAGTGGGGACGTCTCAGCCACATCACTTTGCTCCTGCCGCATGGTTTCGAAGGTGCAGGGCCAGAGCATTGTAGCGCCAGATTGGAACGATTTCTGCTACTAACAGCCGAAGATAATATTCAAGTCACACAGCCGTCAACGCCAGCTCAGTACTTCCACATGCTGCGTCGCCAAGCGATTCGTCGATGGAGCAAGCCACTGATCTGCCTGTCGCCAAAGAGTTTGTTGCGACATCCAGCGGTCGTCTCGCCGCTTGAAGACTTTGCATCGGGCTCTTTCCAGAAGATCCTCCCGGATGTGCGTGAGTCTCAAGCAGGGACAAAGCGTGTCCTGCTTTGCAGCGGAAAAGTTTACTACGAACTGGCCGAACGCCGAGACAAACTTGGTGCTGACGTCGCGATCGTGCGAATCGAACAATACTATCCGCTGAGCGAAGCAGAGCTGCTTGATGCATTGAAACCCTACGAAGCCGGTACCGATCTGTGCTGGATTCAGGAAGAACCGACAAATATGGGAGCATGGAGCTTCTTGAAGGTTCGCTTCGGTGACTTCTTGGGTGACAACGGATTCAAGTTGCGGCGAATTTCGCGTGTTGAATCCGCGAGTCCTTCGACTGGCTCAGCAAGTGCTCATAAACTGGAGCAAGATGATTTGCTCGACGAAGCGTTTGCAGAATAAAATTACTGAATTGCCCCCACTTTCAATCAAT
>PKCQ01000353.1 GCA_002862265.1 Planctomycetaceae bacterium
TGAAGACCGAAGAGGGTATGCGTCGTGAACTGATCAAGGAAAAGCTGGAGGCAGAAGACCGTCCCAAACTTATTGTGGAGATTGGTGCACCCGAGTTACTCACACGGGCTTTGCTGGAGAACGTTGGGCTCGTTACCCAACTGCACAATACTGGTGGTGAAGTGAAGGCGAGTTCTCAACGCGAAAAGATCTTGGACATGATGCGTCACCGCGACGTACATCAGCCTAACACTTTGCTAGACGACCCGAGCACCACTTTATCTGTGATCACTTCGGTCGTTCCGCCGGCTGCGCGTAAGGGTCACATTCTTGATGCCGTAATCAAGACAAGCAGTCACGCAGAAGCGACAGACTTACAAGGTGGTTGGTTGATGGAAGCCCCCCTCAAGGAAATGAACTTGCTGGGCGGACAAATGCGGGAAGGTTTCGACCGGGTCAAAGCACAAGGACGCATCATCACCAACTTCCAAATCAATGGCTCTGAGGACGAGAAAGACAAAGTCCAAGGAATCATCTTGGGAGCGGGTCGTCTCATCAAGGGACGTGAGCTGGGCATTAGTATCGACCAAGAATATGCCGACGCCATCACCATGCGCCCCATCGCACTGGCGATCAATGAACGCTTCACGAGCTACAACGGCTATCGCCAAGCCGGAATCGCTACGCCACGTGAATACATGATTGAATTGGATGTTCCGTCTCTTTATCGCTTGGACCCGTTTCACTTCATCAATGTCGTGATGCGAATTGCATTCTTGGAATCAGAAGGTCAACGAGCCGAACGTATCGCACTGTTGCAAGAGCAAGTAATGGATCCTAATAACGTTCGTGAAGCTTGCTGGCAAATGGAAGCGATCGGCAAAGAAAGCATCCCATGGCTGCAAGAAGCGCTCACCAGTCATGCCCCCAAGGTTCGTTTCTATGCCGCCCATAGCTTGGCATATCTGAATGACGCCTCGGGCATCCCACAGCTGAGAAGCCTCAGCCTGCAAGAGCCCGCATTCCGAGCCATGTGCCTAAACGCCTTGGCGCTGTTGGAAGACTATCGAGCAGAAGACACGCTTCGAGAACTCATGCATGCAACCGAACCAGAAGTTCGATACGGTGCGATTCGAGCTTTGCGTGAAAAGTCCCCGAACGACGTCGCAATCACTGGTCGTGAGGTCGCCGGAGCGGGCAAATTGCTTGAGATCCCTTCGGCCTCTACGCCTTTAGTCGTACTCAGCCTCTCCCAAGTCGCAGAAATTGTAATCTTTGGCGAGACACCTCGTCTGCACATTCCTACTTTCCACTACGTCAATCCGCGAATCTTGATCTCTCCCAACACCGATGGGAGCCTCGCCGTCAGTCACTTCAGTCCGGGCAAAGAAGATCAAATCGCAACCTGTTCTCCGGACCTAGCATCAACGCTCAGAGCCATCGGAGAAGTGGGGGGGCACTACGGTGACTGGGTACAATTCCTGCGTGAGAGTCATGAGAAAGGCTACTATGCCGAACCCCTCGCCATGAATCCCATCCCCGTTGCGGGTAGACAGTATCACGCCCCGAGCAAGGAGAACACGGCGATGAGTCTCGACGGCGAGATGGTCGAAAGTACTTATATTGCACCTGAGATCTTGCAAGAAGCAGCTGAAGCCGAAGAAGCAAGTGTGAAATTTTGGAATCCTCTGACTTGGGGCAACTAACCCACACAATCTCTTATCCTTGATCTGAACACGCATCTTCGTAATCCCTTTCCATGCTGATCGCCCTTGAACTAGCCGGTTTCAAAAGCTTCGCTGAAAAAACGCGTTTTGATTTCCCGGATGGTATCACGGTGATTGTCGGTCCTAATGGGTCAGGAAAGTCCAATGTCGTCGACGCCATCAAATGGGTTCTAGGAGCGCAAAGTGCTAAGGCCCTCCGCGGCAAGGACATGGCAGACGTCATCTTCAAGGGTTCCAGTTCTGCTGGCCGCAAGGCATCCAATAGCGCCGAAGCCACACTCGTTTTCGACAACTCAGAACGTAAGCTCGGCGTCGATTCAGACGAGGTCGAAGTCACTCGGCGCGTCTACCGCAGCGGCGAAGGCGAGTACCTGATAAATGGTCAGGCCAGCCGCCTGAAGGACATAAAGAACCTGTTTCGCGGCACCGGCGTTGGTGTCGGTGCGTACAGTTTGATCGAACAGGGCAAAGTCGATCGCATGCTCCAAGCCTCGCCGCGCGATCGCAGAATTATCTTTGAAGAAGCAGCAGGCATCAGCCGCTTTAATGCGAAAAAAGCTGAGGCCGCAAGGCGACTTGAACGCGTCGACCAAAACCTCACGCGACTCAAAGACATTGTCGACGAGGTTCACGGCCGACTCAACCGCCTTAAGTCACAAGCCACGAAGGCACAGCGCTACCGTGGGATGACTTCGCGTCTGCGTGAACTTCGCTTGCGACTTGGCTGGACCGAGTATTCACAGCTGGCGGAAAAGTGTGAGCGAATCGAAACGCAAAGCGTGCAGCTGCGTTCGCAATTTGAACTCAAAAAGATAGAACTTGAAGAATCGCGAGAAGCGGCACAAAAAGCAGAGCTTTATTTACATAAAGTTGCTTCGGAGTGCCAAGAAGTAGAAGGACGTCTGCAAGAGGCGCAGCAACGCATCGCCGTTTGCAAGAACCAGCAGTCGGCTCTTCGCTCCATCATTGAAGAAAACGATCAGGAATCTGCGCGACACGCTGCTCGGCTCGCCGCACTGCGGAACCGAGCTGGCACGGTACAACAAGAAGTCAAAGCTCTCGAAAAACAACTGCGAGCCATCGAGACACAGTTTACTGAAACACAAAGGAATGCCGAGCAGAGCAGGGCGGAAGCAGATAAGCTCCGAAAAGAAATCGCGGCCGGGCTAGCTCAGCGTGATGCGCTCCGCAAGACTCATGTAGAACGCCTTCACGAACTGTCGCAACGTGAATCCGAAGCGGCCAAGCAACGCGACTTCGTCGCCAACTTAGAGGCGAGTGTCCTCAGCTTAGAACAGTCGCACCAAGAGCAAAAAGTCGCCGCTGCGACGGCTAAACAAATTTCGGATCAAGCCAAAGAGCGGCTTAGACAGGCTGAATCCAAACGCAAAACGGCTCAAGCAGAATGGGAAAACCTTCAGCGAGTCCTTCACAAGAACCAGCATGAAGCGACACAGCTAGCCGAGCAGAACGCGCACATCGCAGGGCAGCTAACAGGTGCATCTGAGCGACTCGAGATTCTTGAGCAACTGCAGCAACACTTGGATGGTGTCGACTCTGGGGCTCGGCATATTTTAGATCTGGCATCAAAGTCGGAAGATCCAGTCTTTCAGTCGATTCACGGATTAGTAGCGGAACTTATTTCTGTCGAAGTTGATTTGGCTCCGCTCATTGATACAGCTCTTGGTCCCTCCGCAAACATTCTTGTGCTCGAAGACGGGCAGATCGTCCAGCGGATTCGAGGTGGGTCGCTGGACATTCCTGGACGGCTAAGCCTGATGCGACTGGATAGAATCCCGTCGCGACGGTTTGGTGAAAAAGTACAACTTGACGGCGTCGATGGAGTCGTTGGTCGAGCAGACCGACTCGTCCGTTGCAAACACAAATTCATGCCGCTAATTCGCTATCTGCTTGGCACAACCTGGGTAGTCGAAAACCTTGAAGTCGCGTTGGAGCTCGGGCACTTCCGCGGAGCTGGCCTTAGGTTTGTCACGCGCAATGGCGAAATGATTGAGTCCGACGGATTGCTGACTCTCGGCGCCATTCAGTCCGCGTCTGGTCTTGTTTCGCGTCAAAGCGAGATCCATGACGCTCAGGCTGAAATTGATGCGCTTCACAATCAGCAAACCGAAACCAGACAACGCATCGAAGAGCTTAACCGACACATTTCCTCCCAGCGCCCAGAACTGGAGATCAAACAAGATAGCGTGCAGCAGCTCGCGCAGGACGTCGCCCGACATTCGGCCCTGCATCAAAACGCGGTCAGCAGTTATCAGACGCTCCAAAAAGAGCTCGTTGGGCTTGAGGAAAGACTTCGATCCAAGAAACAGCAGCTCGAGAAGGCTCAGCCAAGAACCGGCGAGTTTGCTGAGAAAATGGAGCAACTCCGCTCCGAGATCAAAAGTATTGAACAGCAGCAAGCAGAACAAGA
>PKCQ01000546.1 GCA_002862265.1 Planctomycetaceae bacterium
AGAAGAATACCGCGAGCGGCTTAGCAAACGTTTAACCAAAGCCCTGGAAGACGTCGGAGCCGAGTTGCAAGAAGCGGATTTGGTCCGAGAAGTCCTTGTCATGGCTGACAAATCAGATGTGCGAGAAGAACTCGTGCGTTTGAGAAGCCACTTCGAGCAATTCTCAACTCTGCTGGATTCACCAGAAAGCCAGGGAAGGAAGTTGGACTTTTTGATTCAGGAGCTGTTTCGCGAGACGAATACGATCGGTTCCAAATGCGGTGATGCGGAAATGGCTCAGCGAGTGGTCGACATGAAGACTGTAATCGAACAGATGCGCGAACAAGTGCAAAACGTGGAGTAGGATTGTCGTGGTAGATAACAGCCAGACACCCAACCAAAAAAACAAACCAACGCCTGGGCAACTAATCATTGTCTCGGGGCCCTCCGGCGCAGGCAAAAGTACTGTTCTTCGGAAATTGCTCTCGGAATGTGAACTGCCTCTACAATTGAGCGTTTCCGTGACGACTCGTGCTCCACGAACTGGAGAGGTTGAAGGCAGGGACTACTATTTTGTCAGCGACGAACAGTTTCAGACCATGCGTTCGGAAGGACAATTCCTAGAGTGCATGGAAGTCTTCGGACGCAACTGGTATGGCACCCCTGTTGAGAGAGTCGACGAGGCACTGAGGAGCGGCAAGTGGGTGATTCTGGAAATCGACGTCCAAGGCGCGCTGAGCGTTATGAAGCAGCGAGAAGGCATTCTGAGCTTTTTCGTACACCCGGGCACAAGAAAAGAGTTAGAACGTAGACTGCGCAATCGAGGCACCGAGGAAGAGTCGGCTATCCAGCGACGTCTGGAAGTAGCCGACGAAGAGCTTACAGCACTCAGCTACTACGACTATGAAATAGTGAATCGCGACGTTGATATAGCGGTCGCGGACATATGCAAATACTTAAAAAAAAACGCGGAGGAAATGACCCATGCTTGAAGAACTAAAAGAAGAAGAGATCGTCAACAAAGTCGGTGGACGATTCAAGCTTTCCACACTCATCCAAAAGCGCTTGGTACAGCTGAAGCGAGGGAGTCGTCCGTTGGTCGAAAACCCTTCGCAAGACAAAATGGAGATCGTGTTGCAAGAGATCCTGCAAGACAAGATCTTCCTCAGTGAAGCTGGCGAACTGGCTGTTGTCGACCACGACGAAGGCGACTTACTAGATATGGATAGCCTCGAGCTATAAATAATCAATTGCGACTGGAGGCAGTTTCGCGACACCTGTTGGAGTGGAGGCTTTAGCCTTTCTTGAATCGGCGTGCTGAGCGGATAAAGTCTGGACTCCGCCAAAAGTTGACAGAAGATTATGGCAAAAATAGTTGTTGGAATCGGTGGTGGAATCGCAGCCTACAAGGTTGCCACTGTCGTCAGCAAACTTGTTCAAGCCAATCATGACCTACACATCGCGATGACCCACGGAGCCGAACACTTCGTGGGGCATTCGACGTTTACAGCTTTGTGCAATCGCCCGCCAGTCTGCAGCACCTACGATCCTCGATTCCCCCTTGGTGCTCACATTGAGCTCGCTGATGGAGCCGACCTACTTGTGATCGCACCCGCCACAGCTCGGATCTTAGCCAGTTGTGCAGGTGGCTCGGCCGATGACTTGTTGGCGACACTCTACCTCAGCTGCAAATGTCCCGTGCTACTTGCACCAGCGATGAGCAGCCCGATGTGGGACAAACCCGCAGTGCAGCGGAATGCAAAACAATTGCGTGCCGACGGCGTCCATTTTGTGGGCCCAGAAAGTGGCTGGCTCAGTTGTCGCAAGATGGGAACTGGCAGAATGTCCGAGCCGGAAGCCTTGCTCGCCGAAGTCCAAACACTCCTTCCAAGTTAGATGGCACGTATCCTGATCACCTCCGGACCGACACGCCAATTTCTGGATCCGGTGCGTTATTTGACCAATGCCAGCAGCGGCAGAATGGGCTGTGCCCTCGCTGAAGCCGCCCTCGCACGGGGACACGAAGTTGTTATCTTGTCAGGACCGGTCGGACTTGACTATCCAGAAGCAGCTTCGATTGTTCCCGTTCTGACCACCGATGAAATGCTCGCTGCCGCGCAAGAGTGTTTCCCAAGTTGCGATGGCATGATCGCAGCCGCAGCCCCGTGTGACTACCGCCCGCGGAAAGTGCAGACGGCAAAGATTTCCAAGTCCGGCGAGCCTCTCCAGTTGGAGCTTGTCGAAACCTCCGATATCGTTGCCACCGTTGCAGAGAACAAGCGCCCAGGCCAGTGGATCGTCGGTTTCGCCCTGGAATCCGAAGACCAACGCTTCCGCGCCATCGTCAAAATGCAAAAGAAGTGCTGCGATATGATGGTGTCCAATGGGCCCTCCGCCATAGATTCCAATAACAATAGCGTGGAACTACTGAGGACGGACGGTGAAACCATAGCCTTTGCCGAAGGCAGCAAGTCACAAGTCGCTGCTCGCATCCTCAGCGCGATCCAAACGGAGATCCTAGCCAAGTCATGACTACTACGACCACAGAGCAAACTTCAGTGAACCTGAGCGTCCAACTTGGGCGACTCAACCTTCAAAATCCGGTGCTGGTGGCTTCCGGAACATTCGGTTACGCTCGAGAGATGGAGAAGCTCGTCCAACTCGATACACTCGGCGGCATCCTCCCCAAGACAATTACACTTGCGCCGCGCCCCGGCAACGCTCCTTGGCGAACTGTCGAGACATCGGCAGGGTTGTTGAACTCCATCGGCCTGGACAACGACGGTGTGGACGCCTTTGTCATGGGACACTTGCGATACCTAAAGCAACTCGATGCCGCCATTGTGGTTAGCATCGCTGGCAAGACGCACGACGAGTTCCGCGAATTGGCCCTGCGAATTGAAGAAGCTGGTGGAGCAGACGCACTGGAGCTGAATATCTCTTGCCCCAATGTCACAGGCGGTGTGGATTTTGGAACAGATCCAGAACAGTGCCGGCAAGTCGTCCAATGTGTTCGCGACAGTTGCAATTTGCCTATCCTGGCTAAACTAACGCCCAACGTGACAAGAATCACAGATATCGCCCAAGCCGCGGCTGATGGTGGTGCTGATGCCGTGAGTTGCATCAACACTTTGCTCGGCATGTCCGTTGATTGGCGCGGCCAGCGTCCGATGCTCGGCAACGTGGTCGGCGGATTGAGCGGTCCTGCCATCAAACCTGTTGCTTTACGCTGCGTCTGGCAAGTCGCCCAAGCGGTCGACATTCCGATCGTCGGCATCGGCGGTATCGCAACCCTGGACGATGCGATGGAGTTCCTAGTTGCAGGTGCTAGTTGCTTCCAAATTGGCACCGCCAACTACTACGATCCAACCATTAGCCAACGAATGGTCGAAGAATTGCCTGGTGCCATTCGATCACTCGGAGCTAGCAGCATCAGTGAAGTTGTCGGCAGCATGAAGACTTGATCGCGTAGTGGGATTCGCCAGGGTTCTCTTAATCCAGTCGGGACTTCTGGCAAAGTCCACTACCATTACTCGTAAATCAAACTAACAACTACTGACAACTCCAATGCGTGTACTTTCCGGCATTCAACCAACGGGTCGATTCCACTGGGGCAATTACTTTGGCGCGATCCACCAATACATCGAGTTGCAGAACGAGGAAGAAGCTTACTACTTCATCGCTAATTTGCACGCACTGACGACCATTCGCGATGCGGAAACGCTCCGTCAACTTACGCTCGATGCAGCCATCGACTTGCTTGCCCTGGGGCTAGATCCGGCCAAAGCAATTCTGTTCACGCAGTCAGATGTACCCGAAGTATCGCAGCTGACTTGGATTCTGATGACCTGCACTCCGATGGGATTGCTCGAGCGCTGCGTTTCATACAAGGACAAGAAGGATCGAGGTATCGCCGCTGACGCTGGCTTGTTTACCTACCCGGTGCTGATGTCGGCTGACATTCTGGCCTACGATTCCAACTGCGTTCCGGTTGGTCAGGATCAGATTCAACACATTGAAGTCTGCCGGGACATCGCCAATAGCTTCAATCACCACTTCAGCGAAGCTTTCATCCTGCCTGAAGGCCGCGTATTGAAGTCTTCAGCCAAGGTGCCTGGAACCGACGGCGAGAAGATGTCGAAGAGCTACGACAACAC
>PKCQ01000344.1 GCA_002862265.1 Planctomycetaceae bacterium
CAGCTCAAGCGTAAGCTCGACACCCTTCTCGGGAATAAGCCTTCCGGCAAACAATAGACGCTTCGAACCGGTAGATTTGCCGCGTTCCAAATCTCGCGAGAACTTGCTGAGAGAAACTCCCTGGTGAACGACCTTCACTCTGCTCGCTTCAACGCCACGAGAACAAATCGCTGCATTATTCGCCGATGCCCAGCTGCGGACACCTAGTGCGCCATTTTTTGCGATCTGGAAGCTCATGGGAAGAGCCATCTCGAGGTCGTAGGCACTCAGGCCAATCGTAAATGCCTGATCTGGCTGCGATTCCGCCAAGAGCCATCCCAGCATCGACGGGACATGCCCCCAATAAAGATGAACCATATTGGGCTTCGCTCTGCGAACTTCTTCCACCAACTCAAAGCAACGAAGAGACCAAAACAAACAGGCAAGAAGCTCAATCGGGCGACTTGTCAGATCCAGAATCAGTCGCCACCACAGCCGAAAGGCAAGTGTCGGCTGCATAGCTGCGCGTATCAAACCACGTACTGGTGACATCCAATCAGCATGCTTGGCCGGAATGGATTCGACTTGTTGCTGTTCGGTTACTCGCGCATGGTCGCTGCGTTTGGTTCGGATTGTTCTAACTGACAGATCGATTCCCTGACGACGAAGCTCAGCGATCTCGACAGATGCGAATGCTTCCGATGGGACTGGAAACGCCATCGTCACATACCAGACGGACTTGACCGAGTTTTCCAGCCCAACATCATGTCTCCTAAATCGATCATCACTTTTCGCTTCATGGTTCGATTCGGCAAGAAGCTCTCCCTTGGTCATTGGTGAAGCCCTCGCTCAGTCGCATGGGCGGAAGCAGGAGCCGCGGCACGATGCTTTCGTTTAAGAAGCAAAACCTCGAAGGCTAGTTGCCTCGCTCCACGCGTGAGGCCGAGACCGCGGGCAATGGCTCGAATGAATCCGAACCAGACGAAATGGAACATCTGCATGTTCTTGTGCGCGACCAATTTGCATGTCATTGGTAGCTGCAGTACGAGCAAGAGCACAACAAGGGAGAGCGCAGCCATGCGGCCAATTGCCCACGGTGCCGCAACGAGTGAAGCACAGGCCAAAACTCCGAGCGGTGGTTGCAAGTAGTCCGTAATTCCGGCATAGGAATCACCGCTCATCTTGGTGGCGTGCTGACGATAGAGTTGGACGCGATAGTAACCTTGGCGAGCTTGCGTTCGCAGATATCGCCAGAAGTTGCGAGGGTGGTGGTGACCAACGCGTGACTCTATTTCGAAGCCCATGCGATGGCCGGCGGCGCGCATGCGATATGCTAACTCAGCGTCCTGAGCCAGCTTGAGCTGTTCGTTAAAGCCGCCGGTTTTCTCGAGTGCGCTGCGACGATATAGGACGTTAAAGGTTGCGAGAAAATCGACTTCGGACTTCATGCGGCGATGCCGAGCCACGATCTCTTCGTGGATAAGGGAAGCGACCAGCGAATCAGGAAAGAGATTCGCATAACTTCCGCCTACACCAGCGATCTCTGGCTCCTTCATCCTAGGAATC
The DNA here is from genome assembly GCA_002862265.1 of Planctomycetaceae bacterium. Classification (GTDB taxonomy): domain Bacteria; phylum Planctomycetota; class Planctomycetia; order Pirellulales; family Pirellulaceae; genus Aureliella. Next base: position 1,546 of record PKCQ01000344.1, read on the forward strand.
AGAATCTCCAGCGCGTCAGGCTCAGCGACGCAATCGCTGTCGATGAACCAGATCAAGTCCGACTCGGCGGATTTCCAACCTAGGTTGCGGGCGGCGCCAGGCCCCTGCCCTGCCCCTTGGATGACTTGCACAGGATATCTAGCTGCGATCTCCGCCGTCTCGTCGGTCGAGCCATCATTGACGAAGATGATCTCGCGCAGCTGCCCGCGTTCTTTCAATGGAACCACCGATTCAAGACAGCGCTCCAGTGTCGATGCGCAATTTCGTCCCGGAATGACCAGTGTCACCTGGGAAGTTACCGCGCTAACGGCGTCAGGTTTCGATTCCGCTTTGGAATGAGTACTCACGATTCGCCTTTGGTTTCCTCAGGTTGACGAATACTGTTGCCAGAATCGAGTCCAGCGCCTGCTGTAGCGTTTCGCAAAGCATCGCGGCGAATGAGTTCAATCACATCACGCTTCAACAGATAATTGCGCCCGTAAAGATAAAACATCCCTCCCGTACTGAGCAACATAAACGAATAGAAGACTAGATCTGTTCCACGGCCGATACCCAACAATGTCGCCAACATTGTGGTGATGCGAGGAAACAGAATGAGCGTGATGCCAAGCAACCACACGAATTCACGTAAGATGTGAATTGGCTGGTGATTCCTAAAATAGGCTCGAACTTCCAGCGTTGCGAGAATTCCAAGGATCGGGATGGCTAACCACTGAAACGGTGTCATTTCCACAATCTCCCGGCCAGCAACTGGCCGCTAATTCGCACTGCATCCCAAGTCGACTGCCCTTTCTCCAGCGTCTCCTTGGTGTACCGAATCGTTACAGGAACTTCCACGTAGCTCAAACCGCGGGCTGCGATCTGATCGAGAATCTCGGAGGCGTGTGCCATCCTTGGCTGCCGAATCCGAATCGTTTGCGCAGCCTTTCGCGAAAAAACACGAAAGCCGTTGTGTGTGTCCGTCAGTTTAAGACCTGAAGTCAGCCGCGTGAACAAAATGGCAGCTCGCAATAAGGCTCTTCGAACCAAGGGTATGTTCTCTACACGACCGAGAAATCGTGAACCCAAAGCGATGTCAACTTCGTTATCCCAAACGGGTTTTAACATCTGCGGCAAGTCAGCTGGATCATGCTGGCCGTCGCCGTCGAAAGTGACTATCGCCTCAGCACCTCGAGAAAGCGCAAAGTCAATACCGGTCTGCAGTGCCGCTCCTTGGCCGCAGTTGATCGGATGTCGCAATACCCACACTGGCAAAGTCCTTGCGACCTCAGCCGTCGCATCGCTCGAGCCGTCATCCACTACGACGATGTTGTAGCCCAACGACTTAAGCCCGCCCAAGGTCGTCTTAATCCGAGCCGCCTCGTTGTAGGCTGCAACGACAATCCAGATCGTATTGCGACGTTCTTTTTCTTTCTCATACGTGCTATCTACACTCATTCTGACGAACTCCACAGCCAAGTCTCGCCAGACTCATAAGAAGCTAGTCTTTCTTTCAGTTCAGCGACCCAATCTTCATCTGGCCGGTCATTGGCTTGGGCGGCCGCAAGTGCCTGTTTCGAATACTTGACGGCAGCATCAAGCTTTCCTCGGCCAGCAGCAATGGCAGCTACTGTATCGAGTGCACCAGAAGATCTGGTGAGTTTCAGGTCGTAGTGTTGCTCGAGCAACTCTTGCGCGGCAATTAGTTCTTGTTCCGAAACCGAGGCTCTTGTCGCCGTGAGCCAAGCAACCTGACGGGCCGCTGAGCCTAGATTAGGTTGCAGTGCAAGCGCCTTGCGAAAGTGCCGCTCGGCATCGTCAAATGCTCGCTTTTTCCTCTCAATCCACCCTAAATTGTAGAAAGCCTCGGCATTCCCAAGCTCACTTGCTTGGGTGAAATAGCTACGAGCATCATCAAACTCTTTGCGTTTCAAGTAGATAACACCGAGATCGTTGAAGGCCTGACTGTAGTCGGCCTTATTCTCAATAGCTCGCTTATACAGCTTGATGGCATCATCCAATCGACCAATGTGCAGGAGGCATCCAGCAAGTCCAGCATCATAAATGGCGACGGGCTGATTCGAGAAGCCAACCGCTTTTATCATTGGCTCCAAGGCTTCGTCTTTGTCACCCCGCTTGTAGAGAACCTGGCCAAGGCTGTACCAAGCACGAGGATTCTTAGGCGATGCCTCGACGGCTGACTGCCAGAGACGTTGGCCACTCTGGTAGTCCAAGTTGCGAAGGTGAGTACGAAAGCCAAGCATGAGCAGCACGGCAATCGCCATGGTTCCCATTCCCATTCGCAAAACGTTCGGCTGATTGCTCGACTCAAGCATCCGCCTGATAAGCGACCAAGAGACCAGTATGACGCCCGCTACAACCAAGGCAGACGGTAGGTACATTCTGTGCTCGAAAGCCAAGTCCGCGATGGGAACAATACTGGACGTCGGAGCCAAAACAAAAAAGAAAGTTAGCGTCATCCAGCTGGCCAGCCCAATTGCAAAACCGGAGGACTCGGCAGTCGCCGCTTCACCAGGAGGAGTCGCCGAAGATTTAGTTGTGGCAATACTTCGGTAATAGCCGAAAAGACTTCGGTAATAGCCGAAAAGA
>PKCQ01000341.1 GCA_002862265.1 Planctomycetaceae bacterium
ATCCTGGTCCTTGAGCGGAGCCATCGCAACCGCTTTCTCAGATTCGTCCAGGATGCCATTTCTGGGATTGGTGTCAAATCGTGCCAGAAGACTCGCATCATTATGCGGAATGAACTCAACCACGGCGTCACCAGTTATCAAACTGCCTGTGCCGATTCGCGGAAGTTCGCGTGCCAGAACACGGTGCTCAGAATCGAGCTCCAGAGTCAAATCGACGCCATCTTCGTCCAAGAGCTTTACACTTTTGACACGGCCAATCTGCACACCGTTCTTGCGAACCGGTGTGTCGGTCGTCACGCCTGGTGCGGCGTCAAATCGAATGGTAACTGCATAACGCTCGGAAAAAAGATCCGGTGCTGCTCCGAAGAACATGATCAGAATGACTGCGATTACCATCGAGGCAACCACCAGCACGCCAACTCCGAATCGATATCCTTGTTCGTTCATGATTTCTCACTGCCATTTCCACCGCTACGACAAGCGGCTGATTGTTTGGCTTGCGCTACTTATTGTATTTTGCGGACAGATTGGGCGTGTCCTGGTAGTTGTCCAATTCGCTTCGTCTCATCTCCATTAGACGTTCTCCTGCTTTGCCTTCGACAAACTGATGTACGCGTTTGTCTCCGCAGGTAGCTAGTCGGGAGGGAAAGTCGTCGAACAGGATTTGACCCTCACCTGCCGGCAGACGCGGATACGGATAAAGCATCACAACACGATCAGCGACCTTGCGTGCCGACTTCATATCGTGAGTGATGACCAGACTTGTCACCCCCGGCCGCTTGCTAGTCCGCAGCATGAGTTCATTGATGACGTCGCTCATGATCGGATCTAGCCCAGTGGTAGGCTCGTCATAAAGTACCAACTCTGGATCCAAAACCAAGGCTCTCGCCAAGCCGACACGCTTGCGCATGCCGCCCGACAGCTCGGCCGGTCGCTTGGTAGTCACCGTTTCTGGCAAGCCAACTTCTGCAAGGGCTTCAATGATGGTGCGTCGAAGTTTTCGCCCCGAAGCTAAATCATGTTGCACAAGAGGAAAAGCAACGTTTTCGCCAATTGTCATGCTGTCGAACAGGGCCGCATTTTGAAAGACAAACCCAAACTTGCGACGCAAGCCGGTCATCTCCAAGTCCGACAAATCGTTGATGTCTTGTCCGTCGTAAAGCACCTGACCACTCGTTGGCTTGATCAGACCTACCACCGTCTTTAGCAACATAGTCTTACCGCAACCACTCTCACCAATGATGACCAGCGTTTGGCCTCTTGGAATCTTCAGGTTGATGTGGTCCAGAATCGTTTGCCCGGCGAACTGCAGAGTCAAATCTCGAAGTTCTACCAAAGGTGCTGATTCCGAATTGCTAGGCTGCCCAGACGTATCCGATTCCAACGCAATACCGCACTCACCATCCCCCCCTGCGTTAGGCTTTAACGATTCTTCAATAGTGAACTTGAGTTCTGTCATAGCAAGTCGGCCTAGATGAGTTTGGCACCATGAGGCCAGATGGTGATATAAATCGCATCAAGCGTAATATTCAGAAGAAGATCAACCGCGAGAATCAGAACAAAACTGAAAACAAACGAAGCTGTCGCTGCTCTTCCAACGCCTTCAGCACCTGCTTGGCAATGAAATCCCCGATAGCAACTCACGACAGCGATTATGCCGCCGAAAAAGAAGCTCTTGAAAATTCCCATGAAGAAATCCCAGCCACCAACGAACATGCGACTGTTGTTTAAGTATTGATAATGATCAATTCCCAGCATGATGACACTGTAGAAGTAGCCTCCAACAATGCCCATAAAATCAGCCATGATGGTTAAAGCTGGAATCAACATGATACAGGCTAAAAACCGCGGCACGACCAAATAATGAATCGGATTCGCACCCATACTTGTCAATGCATCGATCTGCTCGGTGACTCGCATCGTGCCCAAGACAGCCGCCATCGCACTACCAACTCGCCCCGCGAGCATCGTAGCTGCAAGTACGGGCCCTAGCTCTCGAACTAGTGACATGTTGATCACCGCACCCAGACGACTTTCAAGCCCAATATTGGCGAACTGAGCATAACTTTGCACCGCAAGCACCATACCGATAAAGGTCCCGGTAAGTGCGACGACAGGAAGACTGAGCACGCCGACATGGTAGAAGTTTGGCAGAATGGTGCCCTTACGTGGCCAAGTGGAGAGGAGCCACATGAGGATGCGGCCAGCAAAAACCGCCATATCACCAACGGTAATCAACGCGTTGACAACCATCTCGCCCCAGTCGGTGATCCAACGGTAGAGCGGGTCGGGTATCCGAGTTTGGTGAATAGAATGATCGGCTGTCGACGACGACACTACGCAACTCCATAGGTTGTCAGCGCAATGATTCCACACCACGACGCTGTTAACTTCTATCGGTTGCGCAAAGCTTGCGACTGTAGCCTCGTAGTGAGAACGAGTAAGATAGAACCCGAGGGACAGCTAGCATTTGCGTTTGCGAAGCGGGCCTCAAATGAAGAAAACCACCGGGAAGCCCTTTAAAACACTGCATTGTTGGGCAATTTGACTTGATGAACTCCGAAGCCATGCGTTTTGATATCATTACTTTGTTTCCCCAGATTTTTCCGGGCTACTTAGGGGAGAGTTTGCTCGCCAAAGCCATCGAGCGCGGCCTGCTAAATGTCCACATCCACAATTTGCGTGACTGGTCAAAGAACAAACACAATAAAGTTGACTCCCCTCCCTTCGGCGGTGGGGCTGGCATGCTCATCCAAGTAGAACCAGTGGTGGCTTGTGTTGAAGCGGTTCGAGCGATGGCTGACGAGCCAGGCGAATTACTTTTGATGAGTCCTCAGGGCGAGAACTTGAAACAATCCATGGCACCGGATTTCGCCCGATCGACAAGACTGATTCTTCTCTGCGGACGTTACGAAGGATTCGACCAGCGAGTAATCGATATTCTCCAACCACGCGAAATCAGCCTTGGAGACTTTGTGCTCAATGGCGGTGAAGTTGCGGCGATGGCCGTAATCGAAGCCACAATGAGGTTGATTCCTGGGGTACTCGGCGACGAACGCAGCAGCGAGGAAGATTCTTTTAGCGATCAAGACCTGCTTGAGTTCCCCCAGTACACGCGGCCCCGTGAGTTTCGCGGCTGCGAAGTCCCTGATGTTCTATTGAGCGGCAACCATCAAGAAATTGCCAAGTGGCGCGCCGAGCAACGATTACTCCGCACGCATCAACGCCGCAAAGACTTGCTCTGAGTGATTCTTTTTCATCTCCGTTTCGCATTTGTTTAGCAAATAAGTCACCCTCCCTTTCTGAGCTGGGAAGCGAGGGAGCTGGGAGCGTGGAGCCTCAGCGACGAGAGGGCCTCTCAGCTCTCAGTCACTAACCACGCCGTTTGCTAGCAAACTAGCTTTGCAAGCTCACAGCGCGAAGTGCTCTTGCGGCTGACCTGTTCTCTTAGCGACACTCACCGCACTGAAATCCGAAGCTCGGCACCACAAGGATGTGGGCAATGCTTCGTGAATCAAAAGACGCGATACTTTCGGCGTAAACAGCTTTTTGCCTTGGGAGGGAATCCATGGCGACTTATCTGATCGGTCTGTTGGGGCTTACACTTGCGGCCTTCCCTGCGCCCCAAACCAAAGCCACTGGACGAGTCGAACTCGTATTCTTCAGTTTGCCTGGCTGCGCGCCATGCGCAGAAATGAAACAGACGATCGCACGACTCGAAGCCGACGGCGTTCGAATAATCCGAGTGGATGCGTCTCGGCAAGCAGAGGCAGTCCAGCACTACAGAGTCGAAAATGTACCTACGCTCGTGATGTTGGGCGATCGGCAGGAATACGATCGTATCGTCGGCGCAGTTGACTACGCTTCCGTCAAGCAACGTGTCGACCGAATATCACAGCGTTTCCATGGCTCAGGGAAGTGGCAGAAGAATGCACCAAATGACAAGGCGTTTATATCTCTAGCCCACCAGCCCGCTAGCCAAACACAGAAAGAATCTTCCATTCCGACTGGACCCAAAGTTCGCGGACAGTCTCCAGACCTCTCCAACGACCCGACAGTTCTTGGACATCTCGCTGGCCATCGTAACATTGCGTCTCCATCGGTGGGCAGTAGTTATCAAATGGACGCTGGG
>PKCQ01000231.1 GCA_002862265.1 Planctomycetaceae bacterium
ATCCAGCGCTGCTCGCCAAACTACGACCTGCCGAAGTAATGCGACAAGTGCTCGAGCCGTTGATGGCCGGTGGCAAGGAACCCAGCCCGCGAGACATGTTGGACGAACTACTGCACATGTTCGCTTGCAAGGCTGCGATCAAGGCGGGTGACAAGCTAGCCGAAGAAGAGATTACGGCGTTGCTAGAACAACGCGATTACTATCAGGATACCCATCACTGCCCTCACGGCCGCCCCACTGCTTTGTTCTTCAGTCGTGAACAACTCGACAAGATGTTCGGCCGCACCTAAGTCATGCCCCATAATCCCCGTATTAGGGTTCGCCAGAATTCCTCCTCTCCACCTCCGAGGATTTTTAATCTAGTGGGATTCAGCGGAAACCCACTCGCCAGGAATACGTTTGCCAGGAATCCCAGGCATAGGATTTCTGTCGAAATCCACCGCAAGGCTTGACGCTCGATGAACCTCGATCGCCAAGATGCAACTAGCAGTTCAACCGTAAGACCAAGGCTTACTTCGACGGAAACAATCGCTCACGAAGATAAGAATAAGCCAGCGACTGCATATAAGCCCGCTGCTTATTGTTCGCCGCTCCGCCGTGACCGCCTTCGATGTTCTCGTAGTAAGTCACGTCGTGGTCTTGTGCCTTCATCAGAGCCATCATCTTCCGAGCATGACCGGGATGCACTCGGTCATCTCGAGTGGAAGTCGTGAACAACACTGCAGGGTACTTGGTCGATTTCTCGATGTTTTGATATGGCGAATAACTCTTGATGAAGCTCCATTCGCCAGGCGAGTCGGGATCTCCATACTCGGCCATCCAACTTGCGCCAGCCAGGAGCAGGTGATAGCGTCGCATGTCGAGCAATGGCACTTGGCAAACGGCTGCTGCAAACAAGTCGGGATAAATCGCGACCATGTTGCCGACAAGCAAACCACCGTTGGAGCCGCCTTGGATTCCTAGCCGCTTCTTGCTGGTAACTTTTCGCTCCATCAAATCCTTGGCAACCGCCGCGAAATCTTCGTAGGCTCGCAGGCGATTTTCCTTTAATGCAGCTTGGTGCCAACGTGGGCCGTATTCACCGCCGCCACGGATATTGGCGACCACGTAAACGCCGCCTTGGCTGGTCCACGCCCGGCCAACACTTGCGCTGTAACCGGGCGTAAGCGAGATCTCAAATCCACCGTAGCCATAGAGAAGAGTCGGATTGTCACTGTCGAGCTCGATGTCCTCTTTGGCGACCATGAAATAAGGCACTTTGGTGCCGTCTTTGCTCGTCGCAAAATGCTGGGTCACCGCTAAGCCTTGGGCATCATAAAGCGGCGTCAGCTGTTTCAATTGCTCTGGCTCGCCACCAATCCCACCATAGTAAAGAGTCGTCGGGTTCAAGTAATCGCTCGAAGTCATCCAGTATGCGTTCGATTCGTCTGGATCCACCGGTCGAACGCTCACGGTACCAATCTTCGGAGCTCCTTTAAGAGCTTCTTTCTTCCAGCCATCGCCTTCGGCCGTCAGAACATAAATACGATTCTTCACGTCCTCCAGCACGTTCAAGATCAAGTGATCCTTCGTGGCCGAGAAGCTAGCGAGCGACGAATTCTCTGTGGGCTCAAATGCAACATCCAGCTCGCGTTTGCCAGCCATGTAGTCATCGAAATTGGCGACCAGCAAAGAGCCCGCTTTGTAGTCTTTACCTTCAACGCTCCAAGGCTCACGAAGTTCCAGCAACAGGTAATCGTGAAAAACTCCTTTGTTCGCGCTGTTAGGAGCTTCGATCTGCGTTAGCTTGCCATCGTCGGAACGAAGGTACAACTCATCGTTATAAAAGGCCAGAGTTCGACTCACGAAGTTACGCTCGTATCCGGGCGAGTCATCGTGCGAAGCAGAGATGTACATATCCTCTGGCTTGCCTTCATACACAACTTCAGCCTCACTCAGTGGCGTACCTCTTTTCCAGAGTTTAACGATACGAGGGTAGCCGGAGCTTGTTTGCGAACCTTCACCAAAGTCAGTGAAGACAAAAACGCTATTGCGATCCACCCAGCCAATTCCGCCCTTTGCCTCAGGACGTTCGAAGCCTCCTTTGACGAAGGCCTTAGTCTTCATGTCAAACTCGCGTGTTACCGATGCGTCCGCACCGCCACGTGAAAGATCGACGAGCGCCAGGTCGTAGTCTGGCCGCAGAATGCTTGCACCATCCCAAACCCAATTCTCGCCTTCTTCTTCAGCCAGCTTGTCGAGGTCGAGAATCACTTCCCATTCAGGCTCTTCCTTGCGGTACTCATCCAGAGTTGTTCTCCGCCACAGCCCGCGAACGTTGTTCTTGTCTCGCCAAAAGTTGTAGTAGTAATCGCCAGAGTTAGAGATAAACGGAATGCGCTCATCAGAATCCAAAATCTTCAACAAGTCTGCCTGCAATTCTTGAAACGCTTCGTTGACTTCGAAATGCTCCTGAGTCACTTTATTCTGAGCACGCACCCAATCCAGTGCTTTCTCACCTGTGACGTCCTCCAACCACAGATAAGGATCTTCCTCAGCCGTCACATCGGAGTTCTTACGAGGTTCTTCGGTTTGGACGGTAGCTGACAACTTGCGATTTCCTTCTTGGCCCATAACGGAAGATGTCGCGATAGAATAAATGACAAAGAATGCCAAAGCTATCGCAAGCGGTGAGCAAATGCCGGCATGATTCTTGACGCGCGACTCATACAACTTGACGCGCGACTCATACAACTTGACGCGCGACTCATACAACTTGACGCGCGACACATACAATCCAAGGTGCACTTTAATGTCTCCTGTGCAGGGAATACAGACGTGGTAGGTCGAATGCCTGCAGTTCCTCCACCAAGGAAACACGCATCCCACGCAGATATCCGACGCGTCCCAGTTTCACACAAGAACGTAGGCGCGTACAGTAGTCGATCTCAAGCGAGTTGGAGAAACTTCAGAAACGACTGTCTTGAGGATCTATGAGTGACTCTCCCTACGAACCAGCTAACTTGGAATCGGACTTAGATTCCGGGGACACACCACCCTCAGCACTAGTACCCGTGCTGTGGGCTCTTACGTCTGTTAACGCTCTCCTGGCGGCACTCGTGCTCTTCCTAGAACCAGATGTGGAGTCTTTCCTGACTTACAATCTTCCTGGGCCTCACATGCCGGACGCCTTTAAACACCTAAATCAGAACATGCCCATGACGATGATTCTCGTCGCGACAAGCTCAGCGCTGGCAGCCTGGAACGTAATGCAGCGCCGGTACAAGATGCTAATGCCACTGTTTGCAGGACCTGGGATGTGTTTTATTGGCTGGTACATGACCGAAAACTGGGACGATCCGAGCTGGTTTCATTTAGTTGCTCTAACATCCCTTGGCATGCTAATCTCCTGTGCTATCACGGCGGTGTTGATGAGCAGCCAGAATTCACGTCGTCGTAACAAATGACTGAATACACTATTCCGCCAATGAATCATCCTAACGCTTAGCACGGGCGGAAAAGCCATTCTGGCGCGAGAGAGTCCAGTGTATCTCTCCGAATTTTCGCTTTGAGAGCTGCCATCTTCTCTTTGCCTCTCGCTTTCCTGGTTTTCGACTGTGGACGAAAGGCACCCGAACTACTTGAGCTCGGGAAGCGCTCGCCGCTCATCGACATTCACGGGCCAGCGGCAGAGCCGGAAGAAACTGATATCCTTAGAGAAAATCCACTGTTGCGAGCAATTGTCGAATTCGAAAAGTAGAAATTGGGCTCACCAGAAGAACTCCGACTCCGGGTCATAGTTGAAACGCCCAGCAATGGAAGCGGATCGCGAGTATTGGACTAGCAATTTAGCTTACGCCGATCTCGGCTGGATGGAGAGTGTCCGAGTTTGGGGTAAGGCCGAACAGTGGCTGTGGCCCAGTCTCCCCTTCCTCGCAAATCGCCACGGCAAGGAACGCGTAGAGCGTTATGGCGGAGTAGATCCAGGGAAAGGCATCGATAACGACTTTGGAGCGATGCTTATTCAAGAGTACGATCTGGCAGGTAAAGGGGAACTGCCTCACTCAAGACAAACTCCGCTGATGTCAGCCAGTTGGCATCCGCATGAAGCCGAGTCCATCGATGGGGGATCGAT
>PKCQ01000045.1 GCA_002862265.1 Planctomycetaceae bacterium
CACCTTTAAGGGGACAAGTGACGGAATCCGCAAGCCGTTGTGATCTAGGCACTTATAGAAAAGAGGACTCGCCGATAAATTCCGTATGGTGGGGCTGCATAGGGAGTTGTTGTCGTAGCAGGGGCCGTGCGTATTTGTGTTTTCCGGCAATTTGTCGTATCTTTGCGGTGGTATGCCGTATACGGTTGATGTGAGGGAGATTAGGTGACGACTCAGCGACTTACGAACGCGGAGATTGCATTAATGGAACTGCTCTGGGAAACAAATCCGTTGACCGCACGGCAGATTCGCGAACAGCTATATGACGATTCCGAAAAATCACAGCATGGGACTGTGCAGCGGCTTTTGCAGAGTCTTGAAGAAAAGCAGATGGTCAGCCGTGATCGCAGTTTAGGGGTGCAGCTGTTTTCGCCAGTCGTCAGCCGCGAAGCCTATGGTGGACGGCAATTGGAATCATTGGCGGAGGAGTTGACGGGCGGTTCCATTGCACCCCTGCTGACTCACCTGTTGGAAACGGATAAACTCGACAGAGCCGAGATTAAGCGTCTGCGACTTCTTTTGGAGGAGGCCAAAGAGCGTGGTTGATTTTGTTGTCGCAGCAACGCTCAGTAATCTAATGGTTTCCACGCTCCTAGCAGTTCTCGCTTTGGTGGTGCAAAGGCGAATTCCTTCGCCGGGACTGGCGAATCTTCTTTGGGTAATCGTGTTGATCAAACTGATCACGCCTCCAGTCATGACAATTCCAGCCATGACCGTCCCGAGCATTGCAGGAACCAGCCGATCCACCGTCCCTGACTTCAATACGGAGCGAGATACCGCCCTTGGAGCGGAACTCGTCAAGAGTTTCGTCCCATCGAACGCTACACCGAAAGTCTCAACGGCTTCCTCTATGACAGATGTGTCTTTCCTACTCCTTCAGCTCGGCTTGTTTGTTTGGGTGGCAGTGGGTGCGATCTTGTTTGCTCTTTCTGGTGCTCGAATTCTCCGGTTCCATTGGTGGCTCGTTAGGACTTCACGTGTCGATCAGGACGTTAGTCGTTCACTGTGCTCAAACCTTGCTGGGCAGTTCGGCGTGCGAAGATCACCACAAGTTCTTGTGACCGCAGCCAATATCGCGCCGTTTGTTTGGTGGCTCAGGGGGCGCTGCGTCATTGTCGTGTCATCGCGGGCAATGAAGGAACTAAATTGGACGGACCTTCGTTTGATCATTGCTCATGAGATAGCGCACGTTCACCGCCGCGACCACTGGTTCCGGTGGCTTGAATGGCTTTCTCTATTAGCGTTTTGGTGGAATCCAATTATGTGGTGTGCCCGCCGTCAATTAAGAGTTTCTGAGGAGATGGCTTGCGATCAACTCGTGCTTCAAACGGCGAAATGTGGAGTGAATCAATATGCGCAGTCTCTGCTGAACATGGCAGAGCTGTTGGCCTCGCCGGCGATCCGTCCGCCGGTATTGGCAAGTGCAATTAACAGCGGCGGAAGTCTTAAGATAAGGTTAAATGTGATGATGAACGGAAGAACCTGGAGAGTACCGGGAGCTTTGCGAACCGTTGTATTGGTCATGTCGATGTTTGTTTTTCCAATCGGTTTTGTCTATGCGCAGGACTTTGAGGCCGTTCAGCGGAGATTGGGCGGTGCAGTGGAAGCGGGCGAGCTTTCGCTGGAGCAGGCAAACGTGATGATGGAGGCGCTGCGACATTCTTCTCAACGTGATCGAGAATTCGAAGCGAAGAAGCATCGTTACATGCAGTTCACGGAAGAAATTGAAGCTGCGGTGGAAGCCGGTAAACTCTCTGAGGAAGAAGCCGAGGAGCGGCTGATTGCTGTCCGTCGGGAGATGTTCGAGGAGAAACGGGGCGATGAAGGCGAAGCACGTATGCTGAAGGAAAAGAAACTTCGCTACGAGCAAGTCGCACGCGAGATCAATAAAGCTCGGGAAGCTGGAGAGATTTCGGATGTAGAAGCGGAGAACACGTTGGTTCAGCTCCGTCGGGAGATGTTCGAGGAGAACCGGGACGATGAAGGCGAAGCACGTGATTTGAGATCAAGGGAACTTCGACACGAACAAGCCGTCCGAAGCATCAAAGAGGCTCTTGAAGCTGGTGAGCTTTCCGAAGAAGAAGCAGAGGAAAGGTTGATTAAGCTACGCGGTGAATTTATAGATCAGGAACGCCGTGAAGATGCGCGTGATTTGAACTCAAGAGAGCTTCGCTACGAGCAAGTCGCACGTGAAACCAAAGAAGCTCAAGCAGCGGGGACAATTTCGGAAGTGGAGGCGAAGAATAAGCTCCTTCAGCTTCGTCAGGAAATGTTCGAGAAGAATCGCGGCGATGAGGGCGCAGTGCGTGATTCGAAAGTAAGAGAACGTTACGAACAAGCCGCTCGCAGAATCAAAGAGGCTCATCGAGCCGGCGAGCTCTCCGAAAAAGAAGTAGAGGAAAAACTGATTGACCTGCGGCGTGAATTTGGAGGAGAAAGCCGCGAAGATGATGGCGAAGGCAAAGATCGATGAACCTTTTGAAATGGCTTGTTTGCGTTGCGATGTTGTCGGTTGGGCAATCGACGCAGGCACAGCAGGAATCCACTCGTAAAACTCTGATTTCGGGCGAATATTACGTCACGCAGTCGTGGTCCCAGGAGCGTTCGTTTAAGCGGCCCTACCATGTCCGCGTTCCTGAGGCCAAGTCGCAGCAACTTCCGGTTTTGGTTTTCCTACATGGAAACGGAGGCAACGCGCTTCAAGCGATGCGAGGGTTCATTCGCGGACGTAGAAAGATCGCTTCTCGCTACGTCTTGGTCTTTCCGCAGGGCTATCGCGAGAGTTGGAATATCGTGTCGGAGCGTTCCAAAGCAGACGATCTTGGCTTCATCGAAGCGATCGTGAATCAGCTAGCCGCATTTGAAAATGTCGATTCCCGTAACTTTACGATCATGGGAGCGTCCAACGGTGCGGCGTTGGTCAATCAATTGGCGATCGAGAGTAAGTTACCAAGCGTGAGAAATTACATCAGTGGAGTCAGCCAACTGAACACATGGCAATATGACGGCAAGCATTTCAAAGCGAAAGGGGATGAAAACAACTATCGCAAAGTGGCGTTCCCAGCCAAAGGCAAGCGATTACTGAATATCTCAGGTGTGATGGATAGACTGGTTCCTTACCAAGGCGGGCATTCGCCGGCGATTCCGGCAAAAGGCGGAAAGCTGGCGTTTATCGCAGCGGAAGAATCGACATTCCTGTGGGCTCAGCAAATGGGACATATGGGAGAACAGCTACGTCGGCCATCCAGCACCCTGGAGAACGTGGAAATCTTCAGCTATCTCAATGGCGATGTCGTTCATTACAAAGTGACCAACGAGGGCCACGGTGCTTCACACGGTATTAGTGAGAACTTACTACTGAAATTCCTTGATAGAAAATAGGGACCTGTTGAGCGGCGTAACGCTAAATTCCGCTCGTGTAAGTGGAGGTATGATAAAGAAGAATTGCCCCCGTAAATTCTGTAATTTGGCGTCATAATTTTGAGTGTTATTTCGCGCGTTGCCAGCGATTGATTAGTGGAATATGGCTAAGTCATGGTAACCCCGGCGGCATACTTTACATGGCGTTATGGAGGACTGCGATGGCAATGCTCCAGCACTCGTTTGTGTACGAAGATTTCAATATCAAGGGCGATAGCTTTAGGCTTACCCTGCGCGGCGGCCAACTTTGTTAAACTTGCTGCGCTTACGTTGGCTGTGCTCCGGGACTACTTTTTTCGCCAAGCGTTTCTGCGGTGCTCTGCTTGCCATCCGATCTGTGTTTCCAACGCCGAGCTAACGCCATTTGGATTGAAGTCATTCATGCTTAAGAAAATCAGATTCACCGCCGCGTTACTAGTCTTGTGCTTTCTTAAAGGCTCCGCATTCTCTGAGAACCCCATCAGCGACAAGCTGCCTGCCCCTGACGGCAAGCCTGCAAACATGACGAAGCCCGTCAAGGTCTTCCTCATCCTGGGACAGTCTAACACACTGGAATACGGTGCTGTCGAAAAGAAAGAGCCTGTTCTCAAGATTAAGGAAGGGGCCAGTGCGCCGGAACGAGCCAAGGCAAAGGAAAAGTACGAAAAACGAAT
>PKCQ01000320.1 GCA_002862265.1 Planctomycetaceae bacterium
TATTTCTCCAACAATACGTTGCACAGTGCAGGGGGACAAAACCTTTTCCACCTGCAACATATTCCAGCAACGCCTTCGCCTGAGCATCTTCAATGCGATCGATGTTGGCGTACAGGATGATACCATCGAAGCTGGCCAACTTCTTCGGATTGAGGTCCGCCATATCTTCTGTGTATTGTAACTCAATTCCGCGTTCAGCTAGCGGAGAAGCAAGTTCCTGGAATCGTCGGGCTGGCTGATGATGCCCTTGATCCCCAATGAACAAAAGATTCAGCTCGGCAGCCCACGACGAATCACCCAAAAGGAGGACGCAAAAGGCCCAAAAAGCTGTCCACTTATTCACCAAGCAACGAATTCTCTGCGGCTTCATTCGACTTCAATCCCACCTTCATTTGTTATTGCGAAGGGCTCGGAGGAAACGCTCCTGGCCAGCGCGGATGCGAGCTGTTCGCGAAGTATTCTATCGTTGTATTTTGCAAGCTGAGGGCAGATACTCGATGCAATATTGAGCGGGCAACTTACATTGTCTTATAAACATAGTCGATTGCCGAATTCATTCACACCTCCACCCCCCCAAAGCTTCTGCCGAAATCCGGCGCGTTCTTGATAGAGACTGGTAACGAATATGCTCAAAGTCTATAACGCGGCATCCTTCGCTCTCAGCAGATGCACCAGCATTGGAGGCTAGCTCAATCTTTTGACAACGAACCCTATGTTTCCTACATTCGCGAGGATGAGTATTTCGCCTCGTTATTTCTAAACAAGACGCTACTTGAACTTGCTGCGGTCGATCCAATGGATTCCCAGATCGAAGGCGTTTCCGGCGCGACGATGACCAGCATGGCGGTCGCCGAAGAGATCTTTCTCACGGCAAAAGAATTCGTAGACGAAGAAACTGCAGTCGCGGATCGACAGTCGCAGCCGCTGCTGAATTGGACAATGCGGGATGCAGGTACGGCAGCGATTATTTTTCTCGCCCTAATCGTTGGCTTGACGCGACTACGAGGAAACAAGTATTTGCGTTTTACCCTGCAGCTAAGTTTGATTGTCTACCTCGGTCTCATCAACGGCGACATGATTTCCCAAGCCATGATTGCCGGATGGGCACGCAGCGGAATTCCTTGGCAGAAGGCAGGGGGATTATTCATGCTTTCACTAGCAGCCTTCGTTCTCCCACTCTTTTCGAAGCACAATCTATACTGCTCCCATATTTGCCCCCACGGAGCAATTCAGCAATTGGTCAAGAATCGCCTACCGTGGCGTATCAAGATCGGTCGTCACCTGAAGCCTGTTCTCGGTGCAATCCCGGCTATCTTGCTTGGCTGGTGCATGTTGATAGCAATAACAAACTGGGGATTTAGCCTCGTTGACATTGAGCCGTTTGATGCTTGGATCTTTCGCGTTGCCGGCTGGGCTACGATCACTGTTGCGGTTGCCGGTCTGATTGCATCCTTATTTGTGCCAATGGCCTATTACCGGTTCGGTTGTCCCACTGGGATGCTGCTTGGCTTTCTTCGATTGAATGCTCGCAGCGATCGATGGTTGCAACGCGATTCCATGGCCTCAGTGTTAGTCGCACTTGCATTCGGAATTTGGTTCTTGGCTTGAACCGCTTCTCGCTGTGTGCCGCTTCGGCACTAGCCGCCAGTTCTAATGAGCAGCATAAGCGCAGCCGTCGGTTTCAGCCTGCACCTTTGCCCACGCTTGTTTCCGATTTGCTCAGCGCGATTCGGACGAGCAACACAAAAAGCCTCGCTTCAGGAGTACAATGGGAACGCTAATCCATTGCCGCAAACTACTCGAGTGCCCGCCATGCAACGCCCCGTCAAAGCTTTTGCTTCACTTCTCATCCTTACCTTCCTCTTACCAGCGGTGCAACTTAGTGCCGAACGGCCGAACATCTTGGTATTCCTAATCGACGACATGGGTGTCATGGATACCTCGGTGCCGTTTTTGATGGACCAATCCGGCGCACCCAAGCGTTATCCACTGAATGACTACTACCGCACGCCCAGTATGGAACGCTTGGCGAAGCAAGGCATTCGCTTTAACCAGTTTTATGCAATGAGCGTTTGTTCCCCGACACGCATTTCCATCATGACGGGGCAGAATGCAGCAAGGCATCGAGCGACGAATTGGATCAACCCTTCCAATAATAATCGAGGAACTTTCGGTGCCCCAGAGTGGAATTGGGAGGGTCTAAAGAAAAGCGATGTGACGCTGCCTGGAGTCCTAAACAAAGCTGGCTACAAGACAATCCACATCGGCAAGGCACACTTTGGCCCTAAGGGCTACGAAGGTTCCGAACCGCTTAACCTTGGTTTTGACGTTAACGTCGCGGGAGCAGCATTCGGTGCACCAGGCAGCTACTACGCCGAGAAGAATTACGGTTGGGGAACCAAGCGGGAGCACCACGCCGTACCACACCTAGAGAAGTATCACGGTAGCGACACCTTTCTCTCCGAAGCACTCACCATCGAGGCCAAGAAGCAGCTTACTGAGACAGTAGAGCAGGGGACTCCGTTCTACATGTACTTCGCTCACTACGCAGTTCACGGACCTTTCGAGTCTGATCCGCGTTTTGCGTCGAACTACGAGGACACAGGAAAGCCCAAGAATGCGCAAGCATTCGCAACTTTGATTGAAGGCATGGACAAGTCCCTGGGGGACATGCTCGACCACTTAGAAAAACTTGGCGTTGCAGAAGACACCCTGGTGCTCTTCTTGGGCGATAATGGATCCGATGCACCCCTTGGACACCAACACGCTGTAGCATGCGCAGCTCCGCTTCGCGGCAAAAAAGGAGCTCATTACGAAGGCGGTATGCGTGTTCCATTCATCGCTGCTTGGGCCAAGCCGAACGCCAGCAACAAGCTACAACAATCGCTCCAAATCCCTGAAGGCGTTTTGGTAGATCAAATCGCCAATGTGACGGATGTCTATCCGACCATTGTTGGTTTAACGGGTGCCAAGTCGCCCGCAGATCATGTTGTTGACGGCAAGTCGATGACCAACATCCTGCAAGGTGCAGACGACAAATCACATCCTCAACAATTCTTGATGCACTATCCGCACGGAAAGCATCGAAGCAACTACTTCACGACTTATCGCGATGGCAATTGGAAAGTTATCTATCATGCCTTGCCATTAGAGAAGACCACTGGCAACTTCCTTCAATTCGAAGGCGGCAATTACGAGCTATTCAATCTCGCCAACGACGCTTTCGAGTCGACCAACTTAGCGAAGAAAGAGCCTGCGCAGCTCCGACGTATGATGGAGAAAATGATCGCCTCACTCGAAGCTCACGAAGCAGTCTATCCTGTCGATAAAGCTGGGAACGAACTACGTCCTAAACTTCCATAGCCAATCGTAGGCCGCTAACATGCGGCGCGCCGTCCCAGCAATTCCGAAGATCAGAACTCGCTACCAAGAGTTCTCGCCAACTCTCTACGCCGCTCTGTTCGCACGTTTTAATCGATAGCCGCAGACATAGAGCAAGGCGAAACCACAAAACGCTCCCAGGAAACCCCTGACCACAAATGAAAAGCTCATCAAAGGCACTGAATCTTTCGCCAGTCGACACTCTCCAGACTTCAAACAAGTAGAACACCAGATCAGGAACTAGAAATAAGAGCAACAGCGATACGACACCAACGAGCGGCAATCGCATCCAAAATGGAATCATCATGATCATCGTCGTACCGCTTGCCAAAGCGAACGCTGCTACCCACCCCAAGTACTCTTTCCCTCCAGCTTGGACACCATACTCTTTCGCCAATGCCTCTCACCGAAA
Organism: Planctomycetaceae bacterium; assembly: GCA_002862265.1. Taxonomy (GTDB): domain Bacteria; phylum Planctomycetota; class Planctomycetia; order Pirellulales; family Pirellulaceae; genus Aureliella. The sequence goes on from PKCQ01000320.1 coordinate 3,794, forward strand.
AACTGAAAGATCGATGCGACAGCTGCAATGGCCAGCGTAGCAATAAAGAATGTCTTGAGGCTCAGCTGTCTTTCTGGCGGCTCTTCCTTACCAGCAACGAGACAAATTCCGATCCACCTAGATGCTAGCTACAATTCAACACAAATGCCCCAAAATCGAAACTCCATGTAGAAAGCTTGCTTCGAAAAGAGTCCCCCAAATCTCGGATCGCCACAAGCTAAAGAGCACTTACTTACACCTAGGCAATCATGACAAAGGTGGAGACAGGGATAAAGAGAGACACGAGATTGTGCCGGTC
>PKCQ01000436.1 GCA_002862265.1 Planctomycetaceae bacterium
CGAACATCCTTATAGCTGTCAGTCTCGTACCATTTCTTGTTGAGACTGACCAAGTTGACCGCATTGGACTCGGTTTGCATCTTGTCCAATTCGGCGACGCTGATCTCCATGTGCTCGGAGAGCTCCGTTTCCGTTGGAGCGCGGCCATAGCGAGCTTCCAGCTTCTTCTTCGCTTCGCCAAGTTTGCTGGCTTTGCTTCGAACAAGTCGAGGCACCCAGTCCATTGAGCGAAGCTCGTCGAGCATCGCACCACGAATACGTGGCACGCAGTAGGTTTCAAATTTGACACCTCGACTGGTATCAAAGGCGTCGATGGCATCCATCAAGCCAAAGATGCCAGCACTGATCAAGTCGTCGAGTTCAACACCGTCGGGTAGACGTTGCCAAATGCGGTCGCCGTTGTACCGAACCAGTGGCATGTACTGTTCGATGAGGCGATTGCGTAAGTCGACATCGCTCTGGTCAGTTTTATATTGTTTCCAAACTGCTTGGATTTCTTCGCTTGGCGCGGTCTTCGTTGCCATCCAATCCTCCGTGAATCGCCTGATGGAGTGGTACGCTAAACCAGTCCATCCTGTTTTTCTGAGCGTCGTGCCCGAGTTAGCACAGTTGGGACTTGAGGAACTTCAAGCTTGCAAAAGTGCTGCTAGAAGTTCTTGTAGCGTGTCCGCTATGCGAACGCTATGCCAACTTTAGACGCTCTTGTCTCTGGTGGAAAAACTCTTGCTAGCGATGGCCACCTGTAAGCCCGACATTTTCTCTTTGAAACAACTTTCCTGCGTTTCCTGCATAGATTTATCAGCAATGTAGCCGATGCAAAAGCCTGTGAAGGAAAAGATTAGAAAGACGATAAGCCCACTAGTGAGCACGTGGTTTGCCGGTAAGTCCAGAAACAGGCCGCGAATGATAAGTAGAAAGCATGCGAGTGCGCCAAGTATTCCTGCATAAGTCCGCGCCATCACAACCTCCATGTTGCCTTCGCTCTAGCTGATAAATACTGCTGAGGCTCGAGCTACTATCGAGATAGTAAGGGCCTCGAGATCCAATATCGGCATCCCGACTCTCAGAATTTAGTTTTCTGTACAGAATGTGTAACTCTTAACTAACTTTTCCAAACCTCTGCGAATAGCGTGCCAGCAACTTCCGGTTCTTGCGTTTTACTCGAGCAGATCCTTCCAAAGCTCCATTGCTAGCTTGGCAAAGTCGCTGTGATTGGGACGGCCCGCCTACCGACGCCTTCGCTACCGAATCGTTCCACGGCTACCGAATCGTTTAACGCCCAGCAGCATGCTTGGTGCGGTAAGTTGCTTGTCAACTACATGCAAAGGGAACAGATGCCGTAACAGGGCTATGCTCCTTATCGGCCTCATCGAAATGGGCGAATGCCAGCAAAACGCACCGACCAGTCGTGTAACCTTTCGAGGCACTAACATCGAGGCAGAATGGCATTGGTTTAACGAGAGTACCTCGCAGGAGACGTGCAAGAAATCACACCTTTTGAATCAGTTGCCAGTCTGGCCACGCAGATCGACAATGGAGGACGCATCTACAAGATATTTACCAAAGCAAAAGACAGCGTCGTCACCAGTGCCGAGCGGGCAAAAGCGGCCGGGGTGATGGGAAAAAATGTCGTAGCTTCCTGTACTTAGAAATAGTGGCCACCAGTTTTGAAGATGCCGACAGGCAGCGATTCATCGAAATGCTTGAGCCTTGACTTCGTTGACGTTTCAAACCTCACGGACCGAAAACGATCCAGCCAAGTTAGCTTGAAGCACTTGGAAAAGAGGGACAGACAGCAATCGCAACGAGCTACTCTCGATTCTTGGAGGATCTCACGCAATTCAAGTCCTTCATTATGATCCCGGTCTTGGTCAACAACGTCACGACCTTTCCGTTGATTCCCATCTACGATCAATTCCGTTTAGGAGATGTTCGACTCTATGCACCACGAACAGCCCTGCGGCATCATGACTTCACCGAACAAGATAAAGCTCAATCCAGGCACTCAGATCCGTGCTGCCGGTTACCCGCGTGAAATCAAGCAAGAGAACGGACAGCCCAGAAAGAACACAAACTTTACTTAAAAGCGTATTACTACGCGACTATTCAGTCACGAAGCGACAACTAAGTCTCACTAACTACTGTTTCGCGATCAGTAAACTTGGTGTGAGCATTTGTTCGGTTAGGGCTCGAGCTGTTGCGGTATCGAGAGCAGCGTTCATCGCTTGCCCGCCAGTACAGTAGCTCACTGCGATTTCGCTGCGAGAAAGCGTTTCGTACCAGGCCGCGAATTCAACGCTTTGGTCCATGTGAGAGAGGAGCAAGCTCGTCGGCTGAGACTCTGCAAAGCACTCGATGGCTGCTTCACCAAATCGCGGGCTGAGGTTGGCGTCGAGCACTAGGTGCGTTTCTTCCGGTGCGGTGGCTTCAAGTAGCTCACTTAAGTCTTGCATGGATTCTTGTTCAGCAAGAGAACGCCCAGGGGTATCGATGAGCACCAAATCGCAGTCTTGCAAGCGACCAAGAGCTGCCGCAATCTGCCCCGAAGAACTTACAACTTCGAGCGAAGCAGAAATGCGATCTGCGAACTGAAGCAGTTGATCCACAGCGCCGAGACGAAAGCGATCGTAACTGATCAGCCCTACTTGCCTGCCCTTCGCTGCCGCAGCCGAAGCTAGCTTGCACAAACAAGTCGTTTTGCCGCTGCCAGTTGGGCCCAGCAATGCAACGACTTTGGGTTCGTCTTCGGCAGTTTGCGCGGAACGCACGTTTAGCGACTTGGCCAGATGTGCGATCAGGCTGATTCGAACGGTGGCGTAGTCTTCCGCTTGAGTGGGTGTGCAGCGTTCTAGCGATTGTTGGATCGCATCGCTCGCGAGCTCAGGATCAAATCCCACTTGCAGCATCTCAGCGTGCAAACGCGTTGCAGCGGAATTGACTATCTGTGGGCTGGGCTTGTCCGATCTGGTTTCGGGAATGGTATGGAGTGTAATGCGATGGGGTAGTTTGCTCGCCTCAACTTCCAAAGGCGGATTGGGCTCTGCTTCGGGAAAATGGCTTTCGACGTGCACGTCACTGCTGGCGTCGACTTCCACAAGCTTTGCAGCATGCTGTTGGGATCTTCGCGAAGAACTTGTAGCGTCTTGCACTTCTCGTACATGTAGTATGGAGGCCTCAGGGCCAAGCTCTTCACGAATCTTATGCAAAGCAGCTTGAAGCGACTCCGCTCGATAGGTCATGATTTTCATTACTTGATATACCGATACCGTTGAGAAAAAGTGTGAGTCGCATCGCAGTGAAGCGTGGGGCAAGTTTTGTGAGCGTTCTGCATAAATGCGGGACTACCTTAGGCAGCGGCGCTGCTGGACCCAATGGTTCCAAGTGATTGAACTTGTGTTTCGAGCGTTATCTCGGAATGACTCAAAGCGACTAACTGTGGCAAACGTTTTCTTGTCAACCAACGTACGGCAGCCCGAGTTTTGGGGCGAGCCAAAACAATCGGTCGCGCCAGTTTGCTGTGGGCTACTAGCTGTTCGATCTGTTTGCAGATCGTTGCAATTTCTTGCGGTGGAATTCGAGAAGTGATCTCCGGCTTAGACAGATCGATGCCTTGTGAGATGCGATCTTCGAGCTGCGGCGAAAGAGTGAGGACTTGTAAACTACCCCGACTGGAAAACTGCTGGCTGATCGTGCGAGCCAAACGCTCACGCACGAGTTGAGCCAGCTGATGGACGTTCTTGGTTCGCATCGCACCGTCACTCAGAGCTTCGCAAATCATCGCCAGCTGACGGATTGGAATGCCTTCGTCGAGCAATAGATGCAAGACTTGTTGGACTTCTGCCATTGTGAGTTGTTCTGGCACTAGCTCTTCGACAATGGCTGGATGCGATTTCTGCAGTTGCTGAAGTAACTGATTCGTTTGTTCTCGGGTCAGGAGCTCTTGGGCAAACTGATTGGTCACGCCGCGAAAGTGCTGCGCCAGAACTTGAGAGGGAGTCCAAAGCTGCAGATCGAGTTCGGTGAGTTGTCGTGCGACGTCTGGAGTGATCCAAGCGGCCGATGCAGCGAATCCTGATGCTGATGGAGCGG
>PKCQ01000002.1 GCA_002862265.1 Planctomycetaceae bacterium
ATTTCAGCGGATTCAGTTCACGCCGGACTTAATGCCGTCTGACATCACTGGTACAGAAATATTGGAGCAGCGAGAAGATGGTTCACGCTCGATGCAGTTTGTCCACGGCCCAGTGTTTGCCAACGTGATTCTGGCGGACGAGATCAACCGGACGCCGCCCAAAACACAGGCTTCACTACTCGAGGCGATGCAAGAACACCAAGTGACGGTCGCTGGGAAGCGGTATGTGCTCGAAGAGCCTTTCTTTGTACTCGCAACTCAAAACCCGATCGAGATGGAAGGCACCTATCCGCTGCCGGAAGCACAGCTCGACCGATTCATGTTCAATGTGCTGATTGATTACTTGCCGCACGAGGAAGAGCTCGATGTGGTGTTGCAAACGACGTCGAAGAAGCCAGAACCAATCGAGCAGTTGTTCAGTGGTGAAGATGTTCTGCAGTTTCAAGAAATCGTGCGCCGTGTACCGGTGGCTCGAGATGTCGCGGATTTTGCAGTGCGACTTGTCGAGAGCTCGCGTCCGGGGCGCGAAGGTGCAAATGCATTTGTGAACGATTGGGTCAGTTGGGGAGCTGGGCTTCGGGCCGCTCAGACTTTGGTGCTTGGCGGCAAGGCACGAGCTCTGCTAGAGGGAAGATCACACGTCATCACCGACGATATCAAGGCTCTGGCCGCACCGACTCTTCGCCATCGTGTCTTGCTGAATTACAAGGCGGAAGCAGAGGGCGTCACCGTGGAAGATTGTGTGGCGGAACTACTGAAGTCCGTTCCACAGGCATAAAACCTCGTCGTTGTGTAGCAAATCGAGTTTCGTTTCCCCGTATGAGTCTGGTAGCACTTGTCCAACGCACCCGCAGCAGATAGTCCCACGCAATCTAGGTGGTGTATTGATCCTGCCGCACTAATGCAGATCAAAAACCTGACGCTGCGCGCCAAGACTGTGGTAGAGGGTTTCACGAGCGGTTTGCATCGGAGTCCATTGCATGGTTTTTCGGTCGAATTCGCGCAGTATCGCCCTTACGTACAAGGCGACGATCCGCGAGGCCTAGACTGGAAGTTGATGGCGAGAACGGATCGCTGCTACGTGAAGCAGTACGAGGACGAGACGAATCGTCGCTGCTATATCGCAATTGATCAGAGTCGCTCGATGGCATATGGAAGCGATGATTACTCGAAAGCCGAATACGCACGAACGTTAGCTGCCACCTTGGCCTATTATCTTAATGGGCAACGCGATGCCGTTGGCATCATGACTTTTGGCAATGAGTTACCTGAGTTCTTGCCGCCGAGGAATCGCACCGGACACTTGCAGCAGATCATGCGTTTACTCGACATGGAAAGCGCTGGAGTGGATTCTGACTTCGGCGAATCGCTTTCGCATTTGGCAGGGCTCTCCAAACGTCGCGGGCTGGTGGTGCTAGTATCCGATCTGCTGACTGATCCTGAGACTTTATTTCAGCCGCTGGGGTATCTGCGCGGTCGAGGGCACGAGATTGTGCTGATTCGAGTGCTGGATCCAACTGAAGTACAGTTTCGCCTCGAGCGTAGCGCGATGATTCAGGATATGGAAACCGGGAGAGAGATCTATGTTGATCCCGCTGCGGTGTCTGCCGAATACCAAAAGCGATTCGAAACTCATGAGCAGCAGTTGATCGACATCTGTCATCGTCGTGGTGCTCGCATGATGACTTTGGCCATCGACCGGCCGTTGGATATGGCACTGCTCGAGCTAATTAGCAATACTCGCACGCTGTCGGCTAGGGATAGCCGAGAACGCGGTCCAGGCGCGACGAACACGAAGGCGAGGAGCTAGACGATGGGACTACTCGCTCCTTTGTATGCCTTGGCCGCCCTAGCCGTTGCTGGGCCGATCATCTTTCATTTGATTCGCCGTCAACCACAAGGGCAGCAACAGTTCAGTTCCTTGATGTTTTTACAACCCTCGCCGCCGACATTGACGCGTCGAAGTCGCGTGGACCAGTGGTTGTTATTGCTGCTTCGAGCTCTGGCGATCGCACTGATCGCTTTTGCCTTTGCACGTCCTTACGTGCGAGAGGAAAGCATACTGAATATCAATTTGGACGGTCGCAACTTAGTTCTGTTGTTGGATACCAGTGCCAGCATGAAGCGAGAAGATGTTTGGAAGAACGCTCAGGCGGAATTGAAAACAATCTTGGATGGTCTTTCTCCTGAAGATCGCGTGTCACTTTACACAATTGATCGCGGACTGAGTCCGGTTGTGCCATTGGAAAGTGATCGATTCAGTGATCCGTCCGCCACGCAATCCTCAGTGCGTCAAGCTTTATCCGACGTGGAACCAACTTGGTTTGCTTCGCAACTGGCCAAAGGATTGACAGCTACGGCCGACATGCTGAGTGCTGCCGAAATATCTGATGCCGTTTTCGCTGGCCGTTCGAGTGAGATTGTCCTCGTCACCGATTTGCAAGCAAAGGCTGGATTGGAAGCTCTGCAGGGGTATCCCTGGCCCGAGAAAATACAGTTGGATGTGCGACAGATTTTGCCGGCTGAACCAGGCAACGCTCGAGCCAATCTGATACGAGATGAGGCGTCGGATGAGGCTGACGCACCGTATCGTGTTCGCATTGAAAATAATCCCGATTCTGAGAAGCAAACCTTTGAACTTGCTTGGGGCGATTCACGTGGGCCCATCGATGGGACTTATTCGCGCGTACAAGTACCCGCTGGACAAGTGCGCGTTCTGCCGATGACTTCGCGTCCTTCCGGAGCGGATCGAATCAAGCTCTTAGGGGACGCGTGGCAGGATGACAACGATGTGTTTGTTACGGATGTAGAGAAGATTCACCAATCCATTGCACTGCTCAGCCGCAAGGCGGACAAGCCTGAGAACGATGCTGGTTTCTTTCTGGAGAAGGCACCGCTGAGTACGGCTCTTGTCGATCGTGAAGTGACTCGCGTCGACATGTCTGAGCTTTCTGGCGTCCTCGGAGATGAAGCAACTCGGAGTGTCGTGTTAGAACCGATCTCGGGGGTCGAAGCTCACATTGAGGCACTTCGCAAGTTCGCCGAAGGAGGTGGAACTATTCTCTTGCTCTTGTCGCAATCTGAAGATGCGACGGCAAATGGAATCGTCCAGAAGCTCTTTGATGCACCTGGTATAGAAGTTGGCGAGGCAAAAACGGAAGACTACTCTTTGATCGGTTGGCTCGATTACAGAAGCCCGGTTTTTGCTCCGTTCGCCGATCCGCGGTTTAATGATTTCAGCAAAATTCGATTTTGGAGTCATCGCAAGGTGACGGTGCCAGAAGACACTGGAATCAAGACGGTCGCGAAGTTTGATGACTTGACTCCACTATTGCTGCGGCAGTCTGTTGGTGGAGGAAATGTCTGGATGCTTTCAGCTGGTTGGCAGCCAAGTGGCAGTGGTTTGGCCTTGTCGAGCAAGTTTCTACCGATCTTGGTTGGTCTTTTGGATCCTGCCGGAAAACTCGAGCAGACGCAGGCCACTTTCGAAGTTGGCGAATCGATTGCCTTGAACTCGCCAGACATCCGCATCCTTGATATTTCGGGCGAACAGGTCGATGACGCGACGGTGCAGATCGGAACGCAAGACGTTCAGTTTTTCAAACCTGGTATCTTCACTTTGCATTATGGCGATGTCGCTCAACAGATTGCGGTTCAAGTGTCTGCTGCGGAAGGCCAGTTGACCCCGCAAGACAAAGACTTGTTTGAACAGTATGGCGTTGCGCTCGGAAAGCTGAAGACAGATACTCAGCGAAAAGATAGTGCGCGTCAGATGCAAATAGAAGAACTGGAACAGAAACAGCGTATGTGGCAGTGGTTGATTGCCGCTGGCTTGGTCGTTCTTGCTGTCGAAACATTACTCGGCGGTTGGATTGCTCGGGCCAACGCCGCCCGGGCTGCAACTACATAGGAACGGCGAGTATAGCAATCGCGACCCGAAGCGACAGCGAGGAACTGAAAAAGCTTTTATCTCGCTTACGCTTCGGGCTGTGAACAACGGATACCGAATCAATCGTTCCGTTCAAGACTTTTCCTCGGGACTGGACCATGGATAACAGACTACAACTTCGCCTACTTCAAGTC
>PKCQ01000235.1 GCA_002862265.1 Planctomycetaceae bacterium
GATCTTGGGGGGTCCGGGGGGCTCCGGTGGGGCTCCGGTGGGGGACTGAGCGAGGTTTGGTAAGTTGAAACATTGGGAAGCTGAACAGCAGACCGCAACGGCAATTGTTTCACAAGCCGTTCTCGACAAAATGCCCCTCGGCTGGTGCTTGGAAAACGAACCGACGAGGCTCATCGTTGTAATGACATCCACCCCATGCGTCAGAGCTGCAGCAGACTACACCGATCAAAAACAGCAATATTTGCTGCCACAGGCGAGGTAATCTTGCTGTAAAAGGTGACTTCACGCGGTAGTCTCAAAATAGAAATGAGTAGGCTCGATCGTAACTCTCGGCAAAATCGAGGTCAAATGATCTAATTACAGCTCTGCCGCTGGCTCGAAAATCTGACGACCGCGGATCAGATTATCCGCATTTTTCCGCCAAACTTCACTCGATTCTTTTTCCTGGTCAAGCTCGGCAGGGTAGCTCTTCTGGGCCATAAAAGGCAGAGGAAGTGAGCCTTGGCCGGCGATCGTATTCAAATCTGCATCTTTATCCCAACCCGTGCAATGCAGTACGAAGTTTCGCTCCCATCCGTTCGGAAGCTTTTGGGGGGGGACTTTGAAACGCAGAGCAACTTCATCTCCTGAAGTCATGACGATCATTGCGTCGTCGTCGGCTTTCAGTTGTTCGAGCACTGAACCGAAACGGGTGAATGGGCCTTCCAGTTCCGGCCACTTGGCTTGGCGGCTGACTTCCTCGTAGTCATACCAATGTGGATGGTGAATCGTTCGTGGCATCAGCTGACTGAAGCCGCGAAAACGTAACTCGGCGGATTCCAACTCAAGACTCTGGCTTGTCGATTCGACTTGCTCAGAATCGATCGCGATAAAAGCTTGATCCCAGTAGAGTTGTTGGCTGGAGCCGATGCGTATCCGCCGATCTTTGCTTTGGAAGACGTCGTTCAGGTCCACCACGATTGACTTGGGCTTGCCACCTGGGAACCCCATGAACGGCTGGGCACACACCCAATCCCCTTCCTCATCCACGACCCAAAGGGACGGTGGCTCAGGGGCGCCGAGATCCGGATTCTGCGATAGACCAATGTTCAAAGAGGTGTCGGTCGGATGCATCCAGCCCGTTAGGAAAAGTCGCAAATCTGTGCCTTCCGAATCGGCTGGAATCTTCGAGCCAAAATCGAGTTCGATAAAATGCGGCATTGCCAGGCCTTGGAGAAGTAGCTTGTCGAAGGCCTGCACGTAATCCTGATCCACGTCAAGCAATTTTTCTGTGACATCGCGACCTGCCTGATCGCGCACTTGCACTGGAAAGGTCTTGTCCTGAGGCAAGAAGATCTTGGGCTCGGCGATCATCGGCGGCCCGACTTTTTCGTTCGTATAGAGTTCGTGCCCTGCCGGATGGTCGACTGCGATCAGCTCGATTTGATCAAAGTAGGCGACTTCCCAGAGTTCTTCTGTCACGCGAAGTTCGTAGTAGCCATCTTTCTCCCGCATCAGTCTCCGTGGCATCGCCAAGTATTCCCAGCGGCGATCCGGTAACGTTTCGCCCCGAGCGATCTGCAACCCCAGCGGTGCGTTCCACAGCAAGTCCGTGATGAGTTCAAATCGTTCACCATTCCAGCCGTAGACGAAGGGGCAGGAGCCCTTCAGTTCCTGCACTTCTTGGACAAGGGTATTTGATGTTGGCTTCTCTAAGTTTTGTGTTAGCCCATTGGGAAAGATGATTCGCAAGTTTTGAGCATCGTTTGCTCCGAGTCCGAAGTGAGTAACGGGTGTCTGAACGATTCGGCGCATCTGTCTGCCCTCGCTCCACAACTCCAGGGTTGTACCGTAGGAGAAGTGGTTGACCCTTCCTCCGCCATTCTCATCGAAGATTCCGCGCACACGCGCGTTCAAGTGCTGCTGGGAAGTAGGCTGATTGGTCAGCACCAGCACGGAACCGTTGGAAATCGTTACCAAGTCTAGCGAACCGTCGTTATTATGGTCGGCGACAGCGAATTGTTGCGCGGCAACGGAATCTGATAGCTCTTTTTTTGCAGCAAATCCCTCTGCGGAGCCAGTGCAGATCTCGAGGCTGGACCCAGCAGCAACGATATCCACCCAGCCATCATTGTTGAAGTCATGGACTTCAGTTTGTAGGCTTTTCGGTGCGTCGATTGTGAGCGAGCTTGCTGCTTGGATTTGTCCCATCCCAAGCGATCGAGTCTTCGTGAGTTGAACTGAATCACTTCCACCCAGGACCAAGTCCCATGAAGCGTTTTGGTCTACTTCAGCGACCGCTATGGAGTTCGGACTAGCCACTTGCGGCCAGTGTTCGGCATCTAAAACACGAGTGCGGAACTGGCTGTGCAATATGTTCTCGATAAAAACAACTCGGTCGCTGCCCGGGCTGCAGAACAAAATGTCTTGATCCAAGTCCTCGTCGAAATCGCAGCTGAGCAACTTGGCGCCTTCGGAGTTTTCCGGAAGATCGATAAAAGAGCTGAACTCAGAGATGTTCTGGAAAGTGCGATTGCCGTTGTTCTGCCATACTTGGGCTCCGCTACCGGCAAGCAGGAAGATGTCCAAATCACCGTCCGACTCCAGGTCCAGGATGGTGGCTGCATATACATCTTTCACTTCTTCCAAATTTGTGGCGGAATCCAGTTTCTCAAGTTGATGTTTTCCGTCTGTCGAGATGAGCAGGAGTTCAAGACCTTCTTTTCCCCACACCAGTATTTCCTGAAGGGTATCGTGTCGATTAGCAACTGAGAGTTGCTCCTGAGTCAGCACTATTTCTTTCTTTTCCTTCGATGCTTGCTTCTTTGGCATGACTTGCTGCATTAACTCAGCAACGGTAGCTGACTTTCTTCGGCCCGGAGAATCGGAACGGAAGAATTCGCCAATTAACGCCCCGCGGATGGGCCAGCCTACGTCTACTGTGCTGATCGGAGCATCAGAGAAGCCTTCTTCTAAGTGCTCTATGAGTTGGAGTTTCTCGCCTTGGATCAAGATAAGATCTGAGTCAAGATCAATATCGACGTCAAACCAGAGGGCGTGGTCAGCCTTCTGCTTGAGATTTGAAACTGCGAAGGTCGGAGGTGTGCTTTGTGGTGGAGGTGGCAGCTGGAGTTCTTCCGCCAATCGGTTAAGGAAACCGGCGTCAAGCAAGGCCAAGATGTCCGGTTGCATCGATTTGCGATCTGGCTGGAAAGCAGACTGCATGCCTCTGATGACATTCTCCCACGGGATCATTCGACGAAGATTGGCGTCTTTCCAGTTTCCTTCTCGGATCGCCTTGATCGCCTTGGGCACGACCTGCTCGGGCTTGAGGATCGGGATCATACGAGCGACTGTTGGCTCACTCCAAGTAGACTTCGTGAATTGAAGTGACGCCGAGAGCACTTCTGCGAGACGCTCGTCCTCCGCCTTTGAAAGCAAGGAAATGCAGCGAGTAATAAGGTAGTAGCTGCGTTGATTCGCTTGCCAACACGCATACATGCCTTCGCGGAGTTCAGGCAGCAAGTCGGCTATCTTTTCTTCTGGATTCAGTCCACCCAGAACCGTAAGCACGTCATCCAGTTCATTGACCAGAAGCGGTTGAGCAGGATTCGCCTTGAGAGACTCAATTAACATCTTGGCCGCGACTCTGCGAATCTTATCGTCGTCTGGTGAACTAAGCCGGCTAGCCTGTTTCTTCAGTAAGGCAGCCTTCAAGAGAATTGCTTTGGAGCTATCCGGGTCGGCTGCCTGCAGGGCCTCGACTGCCTTTTCTGCAAAGGGATATGCGGTTTCAAGTTCTTTCTCAAACCTCGCAATCTCATCGGGATCTTTGATTTGCCCACCGCTGAGAATGCTTTCCGTCTCATCAATCCACTTCAGAACAACCACGCCTTGATTGATTCGAAAAGGATCTTCCTCGGGGTATTCCTGGGCCAGTTTCGTCCAGAGCAAGCGAGCTCGGTCGAAGTCCAGATCCTCTCCTGCGGCCAACGCTTCGACTGCCTTGTTGAAAGCCTCGCGAGTGATCTTGGGAGAGCTGGCATTACTTTGCTTATCGCTTTGACCGTCGATTCCATTTTGAGGGTTTTGGGGGGG
>PKCQ01000570.1 GCA_002862265.1 Planctomycetaceae bacterium
GGCCGCGTACGAGGCCGATCTTAAAGTACGCATCAACCAACGTGACTGGCAGATTCTCTTGATGACCCAGGGTGAACTTTCTGAACTGATTCATCAAATCGAAGACCCGAACTCCGATAACCTTTATGGTTAAAAAAACACACTCGCGTTCTTGCGGCGAATACATTGTTGCGAGCTCCTCCAAGCTAGCAATCAGCTTGGCGCAAAGAGCAGAATGATCAAGTACTGAGCGACATAGATTCTCAGCGGATATCGCCCGATCCAAGCCAGAACTGGTATCTTGCATTTCGGAAAACATCTGCTCGCTTCTAGCAGAACTACCGCAGGAACCAGAAAATACAGCACGTAAATGCTTGGCGAGGTAACAATCATACCGTCTCCCCATGACTGCCGTGCGACGATCGGAATCGCAAACGCAGGCAGAACTGCCAACTTAGAATCCCAACGCCCTGCTACAAAGCCGACCGCGGCACAACTCACTACCACAGAGACGGGATAGTCGAACAAGAGCCTACTACCGTTTTCAGGAGAAACCACTTGCTGCGATTCGACTTGGAATAACAAGAACCCCAGTAACGAAATCGCAAAGAACGCGCGTAGGCTATACATCAAGAGGTAGCAGACCAACAGGCTGCAAAGAATCTCGAGCTGTCCGTAGATCTGACAGTAAGCGTAATTCAGCACAGCCGCAGCCAGCGCAACGTGCACCAACCGATTCCAGGGAACTGTTTGCCAGTACGCAAATTTCTCTATTGGCTCTTTTGACGACTTCGCATTTTTCTCTTTCGCGGAGGAGGCGAGTGCCAAAAAACGGCCTCCCACGAACTATCCAGTCAGTACGCAGAAAAGCGGCATGCTAAGTCGGGTCGCAAAGCGGATCCAACTCTCCCCAATGTTTTGACCGTAAAGAATCCCAGCAACGTGGTCCACAATCATCAGTACGATGGCCAGGCCACGCAGGGAATCAAGGCAGTAATTTCGGCTCGAAGCTGCCTCAAATGCTGTAGCAGATTTTGCTTTCCACAAATTCTGTTTTTTCTTTTTGCCAGAGGTCTTCTTCCCCACAGGGCTTCCTTTCCATCCGGTGGATGATTCCTGGCGAACCGCTATGCTAGTGCGGTGCGTTTAGAGCAGCTCTTGGCCCCGATCCTGAATGTGATTTCGGCCCAGCGAATGCTTTCTGTTGCCCGCACAATCGAGCCCTCACTTCTCATCTTGCCCGCGTAGGAAACCATCATGAGCGGAAAATTTGTTCACCTTCACTGCCATAGCCACTATAGCTTGCTGGATGGTGCGAGCTCGATACCAAAGTTAGTGAAGCGAGCCAAGGAACACGGGATGAACGCCTTGGCCCTAACGGATCATGGCAATCTGCACGGAGCTTTAGAGTTCTACAAGACGGCCAAGAAGGAAGGTATCAATCCGATCATTGGCTACGAGGCCTACGTGGCACCCAAGAGCCGGCACTCACGTGGAGATGCAACGCGAGCGAAGGAAGCCGCCTACCACCTAACCCTACTAGCTAAGAATCGTACTGGCTTTCGCAATCTGGTGAAAATGGCCTCGAAAGCCAGCCTGGAAGGCTTCTACTTCAAACCTCGCATCGACCGCGAACTGCTTGAGGCTCATCACGAAGGCATTATTTGCCTCAGCGGTTGTGTCTCAAGCGAATTTTCGCGATCCATCCTGAACAATAAAGACACGACCAAGATGGAGCAGGAAGCGAAATCGGTTGCCGAGTGGTTCCACGGTATCTTTGGCGACCGCTATTTCATCGAAGTGATGAACAACAATTTGGAGATTCAGCGGCTACAGCTCGAAGGAGCAGTCGACATTGCCAACAAGATGGGCCTGCCTGTCGTAGCCACCAGCGATGCCCACTATGCGAACAAAGAAGACGCGGAAATCCAAGACGTTTTGCTCTGCATCAACACTGGGAAATTTCGCACCGATTCCGCTCGGATGAAGATGGAAGGCGACCAATTCTACTTGCGCTCGCCCCAGGAAATGTACGACAACTTCGTTGGTTTAGAAGATGCTGTCGCGCGCAGCCAAGAAATTGCCGACACGGTCGACATCGACTTAGAGTTGGGGAATCGTCACTTTCCGGTCTACCCAATGCCGGAAGAAAACAAGGAAAAAACTCCTGACGAGTATCTGCGCGAAGTTTGCACGCGAGGTTTGAAGGAGCGTTACGCGGGCAACGAGGAAATGCTGCCTGGTGGCGAACTATCGGAAGTTGCACAAGCCCGACTCGACCGCGAACTGGGCGTGATCGAACGCCTTGGCTTCGCGAATTACTTCTTGATTGTTTGGGACTTCGTCGAGCACTCAAGAAACGTCGGTGTGCCCAACACAGCGCGGGGAAGCGGTGTCGGTGCACTTGTATGCTACGCCCTTTACCTCAGTCACGTTTGTCCGATCAAATACGACTTGCTGTTTGAAAGATTCCTGGATGAAAACCGTCTGGAAGCGCCTGATATCGATATCGACTTCTGCAAAGAACGTCGTACCGAAATCATTCAATTCGTGCGTGACAAGTACGGAGAAGAAAACGTTGCCCAGATCGGCACATTTGGAACGATGGCAGCCAAAGCGGCGATCAAGGACGTCGGTAGAGCACTCGGTATTCCGCTGATGCGAGTTAACCAGATCACCGAAATGGTGCCTGATGAACTAAAAATCACCATCGATAAGTCGATCGAAAAGAACGCCGAACTCAAAGCGGTTTACGAAAGCGATCCCGAAATCCAAGAGCTACTCGACATCGCTCGCCGATTGGAAGGCAACGCGAGAAACGTCGGTACTCATGCTGCGGCGGTGGTGATCGCCGATAAGCCGCTGACCGAGTATGTGCCACTCAGTAGAGTCTCTGGCAAGACGGACATCATCACCCAGTGGTCAATGAACGACGTCGAAGATGCTGGCCTGCTGAAGATGGACTTTCTCGGCCTAAAAAACTTGACAATCCTTTCAAAAGCCGTGGAAATCATCCAGGAAACGCGGGGGGAAGAGCTCGATATTCATGAATTCCCGCTGGACGACAAAGACACCTTTGCTCTGCTGCAGCGTGGTGAAACAAAAGGTGTATTCCAGCTGGAAAGTGGCGGTATTCGCGATTTGCTCCAACGGATGAAACCAGACCACTTCCGCGACATCATCGCGACCAACGCCCTGTACCGACCTGGTCCGCTGGAGGGCGGGATGGTCGACGATTACGTTGCGGTAAAACACGGCCGCAAACAAGCCGAGTACCTACACGACGTGCTAGAAGAGATCTTGGAAGAAACCAACGGAGTGATGGTCTACCAAGAACAAGTCATGCGTATCTTGAATCGCCTCGGCGGGATCGAATTGGCAAGTGCTTACACCTGTATCAAAGCAATTAGTAAGAAAAAAGAAGCCATCATCGCCGCCAACGAGGAGCAGTTTCTGAAGGGTTCGGTAGAAAAGGGCGTCAAAGAAAAAGAAGCCAAAGAACTTTGGGACATGATCCTCAAGTTCGCTGGCTACGGCTTTAACAAGAGTCACTCAACTGCATACGCTTTGGTCGCCTATCAGACAGCCTACCTCAAAACGCATTATCCGTGCGAGTTCATGGCTGCACTGCTGTCGGGCGACATACCGGGGCGTAATTTCAAGCGAAAAGATGCTCTTGTCGAGCACATGGAAGATTGCGACCGAATGAACATCGAGGTTGTACCTCCGGATGTGAATCACTCTTTCGTCGACTTTGCGGTTCGTGAAGGACGAATTCTATTTGGCCTTTCTGCGATCAAGGGCTGCGGTGGTTCCACAGGTGAATCCATTGTTGATTCACGTGAGAAAGACGGACCATTCAAAAGCATTTTTGAATTTTGCGAACGCGTAGATCCTTCGGATTGCAATCGCGCTGCCATCGAAACGCTCATCAAGGCGGGCGCCATGGATTCGATGGGTTGCAATCGCGCCCAGTTGATGTCGGTGGTCGAGAAAGCAATCCAAGCTGGCGCCGCGGCCTTGGCGGATCGCAAAAGCGGACAGATGAACTTTTTCGAGGCGATCGAAGAGCCAGAAGAGCA
>PKCQ01000366.1 GCA_002862265.1 Planctomycetaceae bacterium
ACTCATTCGCAGAATGAGCCCAATCCGCGAAGCCGCCTTATGGGTTCTCTTAGCTTTCGGATTCGCTAGGGGCATTTGCCTTGCTGAGCATTGAAGGGCTAGTTCCAACACCTAGCTTGTAAGTTCTTTTCTCCTGGTTTTGGCCCCGCCCGATCACGTCTCTCGGCCCTAAGCTATAAGACAGCGGGAAACAAGCCATGCAGCCGAATCTTTACTCACTGTGCAGGCTGAGGCGGCAGCAGACCTCCGCGGCCAGAGGGTAGTTCGAGCGATCTTTTCCCGGCAAGTAGGTCACGATAGCGGGGTTTCGGAATGGTCGAACAACTCGAATGTCATCGCGCTGCTTCAAATCGCTATTGAGTTCGTCTAAGTCCTCTCGCCACGAATTTCTGGTGCCACAATCAAAACTGCAGGAGATTTCTCGGAGATTCATCGGGCCGACTGGTCGCAGATATCGCTGCAACTCGCTTTCTGTCGGTGCGGAGTCCGTTGAACACAGCACCTTGCTTACCCTGCAACAACGAACGGCACCCATCGCTAGTCAATCGCCTCCGATTAGCCCGCCCCAGACGGTAATCCAATCCGATTTCGAGCCCTCTTAGGACGTGAATCGAATTCGTCAGGTCCAAATGCAAGCACATTACCCCGGTAACTACAGCTTGACGTCCACGTTAGCACAGAATTAAGTGAATGCCGATTCTGCAAAGATACAGTCGGGTAAATGGGCTAGACAACTCTGCCTTAGCCACACGCTACCCTTGGACGGTTCCTGTTCTGCTCGGTCCAAGAATGGGTGCAGGAGAAGATTCAGCTAGCTTGGGCACGCAATACCTAGTCTGTCACCCAAGAGCAGCAGGCAGCGAGGCCAACACTGCAAAATTACCTTGTTGCTTTCAGCTGTTCGGCGCAGCGTTCGAGTTCTCTCTGAGATTTTAAATCTTCAGGTAGGGGCCCCTCATGAAATGCAGGAAGTAATTTTTCCAACACGAGCTTCAGCTCGCCGCCCATATTCCGGGTTTTCTACGTGATGGCGATCACAGCATCTTTCTCCGGAAGTACGATGCAGAACTGCCCATCCCTGCCGTCGCCGCGATATGCCCCATGCGTGCAACGCCAGAACTGAAAACCATATCCCTGATTCCAATCGTTGTCGGGATCATTTCCATTTGAAACCTGTTTAGCCGTTGCTTTCTCAATAAATTCTTGCGGCAAGATTAGCTTGTCATGCCATCGTCCCTTTTGCAAATAGAGCTGGCCAAACTTCGCGATATCTTCGGTTCGTAAAAACAAACCATAGCCTCCGAGTGAGACACCTTGCGGGCACGAGTCCCATCTTGGTGGTTTGATCCCCAGTGGATCGAACAAACGTGGCTGCAAATAGTCAACAACCTTCGCACCGGTCGCCTCTTGCACAATGCGAGACAACATGTAGGAACCGGGAGTGTTGTAGTTAAAATGAGTTCCCGGCAAGTGTGGGACAGGATGATTCAGAAAGGCTTCCGCCCAGTTTTTCACCTCGGGATTCAAGCGAACTTCCTGCTGATGGCCGCAAGACATCGTCAGCAGATCGATCACTTGCATCACTTTCTGGTTCTTGGAAAGACTCTTTCCAGAAACATGCTCGGAAAAGAAACCGAAGACATTGTAGTAAACCTCGAGCTTGCCTTCCTGAACGGCGAAACCAACAGCTGTCGAAGTGAGAAGATTGATCAGTGCTCACAGAATGAGGGGCTTGTTTGCTGATTCTGGCAACCACCACACTTCCATTACTACCTTGTCATGACGTAGGAACATCAGACTATAAATCGAGTCCACCTCTTCGTCGGCGGCCCGAACGAACTCTAAAACCTGCTTTGTTGCCACCCTGAGTTTCGGCGGTTGCGAGTAGAATGCTCTTTTGTGCTGACGCAGTAGAATCAGGTGTTGCCAAAAGCGCCAAGCCCATCGACAGTTTGTAGTGCCTGAACATCCGGAAAGTCCCATTCTAAAGAGCAAGCAACTCTTACAATAGAACTTTCAGCCAGAGAAATCCTCTCGAAACTACACGATTCGATGCGTCGGAACGGGGCGTCCTGGACGAAAACTCTGCAAAGTCTCCATTTCGAAATCCGCACTGTAAGTCTGCGATACTTGCTTCAAGATACTAACGACCGATTCTTCCAACATCGTTGGATCTGTAGCAACCCGGGCATTCACTACCAAGTTCGCAGACCGCGTCGAATGTTTCGAGGGCAAGGAAAGCACGGGTTTGGTAAAGGAACTGACGGAATTGGCGACAGAATAGTTTCCGTCTGACATGCCAATTGCCTTCAAGTGGGCAACCTCTGCCTCTGCTGAAGCAAACTCATTGTGAAGACTCTCAACGATTGAAAGCAGAAATCCATCCAGCTCGAAACCTGATTCAGCAGTCACTTTAAGTTGGCAATTAAGCCAGCCGAGTTCAGCTTCTCCCTCGGCATACAAGTCGTAGTCTACTTCCATGACGCGCTGCCCAAATTCTCCGGACTGCTGTAAAAACTCAAAGTACTCTTCGAAGCCTTCTCCAGTCTTGGCCGATATTCGTAGCACTGGGCGTCCCGGATACTCACTTTCGATCGCGGCAGCCAACGTGTCCACCTCATCAGGCTCGATCTCATCGATGCGATTGATCACGACAAAATCAGCCTCTTCCACCTGCTTCCGAAAGATATAAGCAGCCTTCGGTGAAAATCCACCTTTTCCGTCACCTTGCAGGATCTTTTGTCCATGACTTGGTTTGAGGATGACACCGTAAGGAGCAATCTCCAGCGGTGTTTCGTAAACGCTGGCTAAAGGCCGAATCACGGTCGCGACAAGATCAGTACAGCTTCCTACTGGCTCTGCGATGATAACATCTGGAAGTTCTCCGGAACGCATCGCTTCAACAGTCGCCGTCAAGTCATTGAAGCTACAGCAGAAGCACGCACCGGCGACTTCACCGACTTCATATCCTTGATTGCGCAACGCGTGCGTGTCGACCAAGTCGGTAGCCTGGTCATTGGTGACTACGCCCACACGCAGACCTTGCGACGTGTAATGTCGGGCAAGTCGCCCCGCGGTGGTGGACTTTCCGGCCCCTAGAAATCCACCAATCAAAATAAATCTCGCGGGCATAATGTGTTCTCTTCGACAAACGCTGCTACTAGTCCAGTTTCGCATTATATATCCAAGCCCGGCTCGCGACAGCGTCTCTTGTTGTCGTCATTGGCTTGTAGGACCTAGTTAGCAGCATTGAGCAGATCAACATTTCGTAACCTTGCTGCCGGGAGGCAGGCGATCTGCTATCCTGATCGACCTGCGAAGCCCTAACTAGTTTTGGCTCGACTTCTGGCTTTACAACTGGAGAATGCCAGTGCGTGTTCCGAATCTTGCCTTCCAGGTGTTACTTGTCTTTCTTGCATTTATCCACGTGAGCCTGGCGGAACGTCCCAATATCGTCCTATTTGTTACCGACGACCAAAGTCCTGACATCGGTGCAATGGGAAATCCTGCGATCCAAACGCCAAACATGGACGCGCTCGCAAAAGACGGTATCGTCTTCGACCAAGCCTTTTGCACGACAGCCAGCTGCAGTGCCTCAAGGTCCGTGATCCTGAGCGGCTTACACAACCATTATAACGGCCAGTACGGGCACCAGCATTCGTATCATCACTTTCAAAGTTTTGATCGCGTACGCAGTTTGCCCAACCGCCTAACGGAGTCTGGCTATGAGACCATTCGCATCGGGAAGTATCATGTTGCACCGGAAGAAGTGTACCAATTTGAAACCGTTCTAAAAGGCAATACCCGCAATCCGGTCGAAATGGCGAATAACGTCGGGAAATACTTTGATGGTTCGAACGAAAAGCGACCATTTTTCTTGTACTTTTGCACGTCCGATCCGCATCGTGGAGGTGGAACTCGCGAGGACATTCCGTTTGCCCCGAACGCATTCGGCAACAAGCCACAAGGGTATCCAGGTGTAAGAAATGTGACTTACAGTGCTACTGAAGTGAAAGTACCACCTTTTCTTCCGGACACG
>PKCQ01000220.1 GCA_002862265.1 Planctomycetaceae bacterium
TGAGTGAGTGAGTGAAGGAAGGAACGAAATGCTGTCAGATTCGCAAACACTGATCAGCGCTGATCGAGCATACTTAGAGAGTGGAGGAAGTTTCCGAGCAGTTGTTGTTTCGCTGCTCACCTCGGACTCCTTCATGTATAGAAAATCTCAACCCGACGCGTGAGCGAGGCTTCCAGCGTTTCAGTAAGACGCATCGCCCTAAGGCGTCGGTCAATTTGCTCATGAAAGGCAAATGGCTACGCGGTCGTGGCTCAACATGCTCAAGAATCGTCAAGACGCAACTAATCGTTCAACTGACATGGACAACATATGAACTCACGACGTGAACTATTGAAAACGGGGCTCTTCGGTGCAAGTGCACTGGCAATGGCCCCCAGCCTATTCGCGGACTCTGCATCGACGGGGCAATGGCCGACTCGATTCATCTTCATACACAAAGGCAACGGCTTGTTGCCTGAGTCGCTCGTGCCGCCTTCATTCGACGCAGAACAGCTTGAGTCAGAGCGAAAGAAAGAAGCGTTCGTTGCCGATCTCGATGGGCATGAATTGCCAGAATGGATGACACCCATTGCCAGTCATCGTGACAACATGACAATTCTGCAGGGACTTTCTGGCAAAATGTGTACCACCGGCCACCACACTTGGTGTTCCTCGCTGGGGGCTTTCAAGGCCAACGAACGTATCAGTTCGATCCCATGGGCCACAGTCGACTTTGAACTTGCCAAGATGTTTCCATCTCCATTCGAGCACATCGAGCTCGCCTGCTTCCCGACAGGTGGCGGCAACTCGCGTGGAAACATCAATGGGATCGAAAAAGGCTTTTCTGCTCGCGGACCGCAGCAACCCAACTACGCCTTCGGCTCGCCCAAAGTTGCCTTGCAAGAGTTATTTAAGTCCGTATCCGCTGATCCTACTGAGCGAACACGTTATGAACTCGAGCGAAGCATGCTGCAGTTCTTAGCCAAGGGCGAAGCGGGTTTGGCCGAAGAACAACTCGGTTACGAACGTCTCAAAGTAGCGAACTACGCCGATGCAATCCAAGATGTGCGAGCTCGCAATCGTCGTGTCGACGGGATGGCCGAGAGCATTCGCAAACACATTCCCAAGCTGGACGCGAAATACCTCTCCGAGAATCTTTCCACCATCGATCGCCAATCGGGTCTCACAGAGATTCTTCTCTCCACCTTGATTTCAGGCATGACCAACGTAGCGACTTTCACTGTCGACGAACTAGGCACGCCTTATACGGGATTATCCGGAATTGAAGGCGAGAACGTCAACTTGCACGATGTCGGACACAACAAGTCCTTTGGTGGTGTTGAGGCGATTGAAATTCGAAATCGAGTGCGCGAGCAGCACATGACGGTAGTTGACCGCATCGTCAGCCGCCTGAAGAGCGTTCCCGAAGGCGATGGCAACATGTTCGACAATACGGTGCTTTTGTATTTTTCGGACAATGGGGAAACGCATCACAGCAAAGGGACCGAGTGGCCGTTCGTCGTACTAGCTGGCGACAATGCTCGACTCAATCTTGGTCGTCGCTACATTCGCTTGCCTGGCTACGGTCAGCCTGGCCACAAGACTTTGGGCAACTGGTACACCACGATCCTCAATGTCTACGGCAACTCGATCGATCACTACGGAGCCCTCGATGTCGCATTGACGAATCCTCAAAAGGGACCAATCGAAGAGTTGCTCGGCTAAGCTCGCAGGCCTACAGCAAGCGCAGCGAAATTACGGCTTTCCCCAGCTCTAATGTCAGAATCCTTACAGATGAATTCTTACATGAAACCGCTACGAGAATTGCTCGTTGCACTTGGATTATTTCTTTCGCCGATCTCTGCCAGCTCGCATGAACCCGACATCCCCATCATCGATACGCACCTTCACTTGTGGGATCTATCGCGTCCCGCAGGAATTTACTGGATCGCGAAGGACAACCAGATCCTCTACCGCTCGATGCTACCTGAAACGTTCGAGCCCATCGCTAAAATAAATGGCGTTCGTGGCGTAGTCGTAGTTCAAGCCGGTCAGAGCTTGCCCGACAACCAATGGAACCTCGATATCACCGCAAATAACAAACAGTTGTTCCTTGGAGTGGTTGGAAATCTTTCCGAAGTTATTGGCACTAACCAGTTCAAACCGCTATTTCTTGACCTGTGCAGAGACAAACGTTACGTAGGCTATCGCTTGTCGGGGCGATATCAAGAAGAACTGAGCGACGAATTGTTTCGCGATCTGCAACTGACTGTCCAGAATGGCAGAACCGTCGATATTCTTGTGGGCGGTTATTCGCTGGAAGACGTTGCTACAGTTGCGAAACGCGTCCCAAACTTAAAGATCATTATGGATCACTTCGGCGGAGTGCGACTTGGCGAAGGACCTCTAACCGACGAATGGATCAAGAAATTTCGGGCAGTTGCCAAGCATCCGAACGTTTACTGTAAAGTGTCTGCCTTGTTCGGACGTTTCAAAAAGCAGCCTGCACCCACGAACATTGAGACATATCGTCCAATCCTAGACTTAGCGTTTGAATGCTTCGGAAGGGACCGTCTCGTTTTTGGTAGCGACTGGCCAGTGACGCGCCAGACCAATGAGTATGCTGCTGTGCTGAAGTTGACTCGCGTCTACTTCGATGCCAAAGGAAGAGATTCCAGTGAAAAACTCTTCTACAAAAATGCGATGCGATTCTATGGAGTGGAGTTGGACACCTCTAGGCAGTAGTGAATGAGTTCACACATCTGGGAGCAGGCCCCTTCGGCCAATCTAAAACAGACGCCGGCTACGACTGGTCGCGATAATAAATCAAGTTGTGAACAACTGCGACTGGATGTCAGCAAATGCTTTAAACTCGAGCGCGTTACCGCTCGGGTCTTCGAAGAACATCGTATACTGCTCGCCGGGCTGACCCTCAAATCGCACGTAGGGCTCGATGATAAACTTGTCGACAAATCCACGAGCTCGCTCAGCAAGTTCTTTCCATTGCTCGACCTCTAGTACAACACCGAAGTGGGGAACTGGCACGGCGTGATCGTCGACAGGATTGCAGTATTTCTGAATCTTTCCGGTGGGACCAAGCTCGGGATTCAAATGCACGACGACTTGATGGCCAAACATGTTGTAGTCGATCCAGCAGGTGTCACTTCTGCCTTGAGGAAACCCGAGTTTCTCCCCATAGAACAAACTGGCTTCCTCGATATCGCGAACTTGCACAGCAAGGTGGAACGGAGTTAGCATATTTCTAGAACCTTCTCAGGTTGACGCCCTAGCTTGGAAATTCGTGGTTAGTCACGATCAGTGTTAGTTGCGTATTGAGTTTATGAGCTCGCCTCTATCGCTACCAGCCTGCCGGCCGGATTGAGCGGATTTCCCCAACAGATTGCGAACATGTTCCTACCATCCAATAAACTATTTCTGCTCCTTGTATTGCTGTCGCCCGTTGCAGCTTGGGCTCAGACAGTCGAACGCAGCGTCCCACTGCAGTCCAAGATCACTGGCGTTCAGCCCATGACAGGGATCGTGCTATGGACGACGAATGAATTCAAAGAAAAGTACGCGGACATTTTCAGCCTTGAATTCCGCTACTGTGGCTACAACGAAGTCGTCGACGCCGAGGGCAAGTACGACTTCTCGAAAATCGACGAAATACTGGACGACGTCGCGAGTCGCAATCACCAAGCGATCATTCGGTTTTACTTTTGCTACGTGGGAAAAGAAACCACGGTTCCTGATTTCATTCGCAACCGGCCAGACTACGATGAAACAATAGGCAAAAGTGAAGGAAAGAAAACGCACTTCTGCGACTGGAGTAATTCGGCCTTTCAAGAATTCACCATTAGCTTCTATTCCAAGATCGCAGCAAAGTACGACGACGACCCGCGTCTTGCATTTCTGCAGACAGGCTTCGGACTATGGGCCGAGTATCACATCTATGACGGACCGAGGGAAATCGGCAAGACGTTTCCATCCAAGGAGTTCCAAGCCAGCTTCCTGAAGCACATGGATGCATCCTGGTGATTT
>PKCQ01000649.1 GCA_002862265.1 Planctomycetaceae bacterium
CACGGGCGGCATGAGCATGCAAATTCTGGTCGTTCGTGAGTCGAAGGAACGCCTTGTCTCGGCGGTCTTTGGAGCATATGGTATTTTGATTAGGGGCACCTTCGTTTCTGACAAACATGCCGCAAAACCCTAGCAAATGATAGCTGAGTAAAGATCCCCGAGACCACAGGTGATTCAGTGCTAGCAAAACCGATCGCTTGGGGAATACTGCTGGTAATCTTAGGCTCTGGATTTTGCGGCCGAAGCACAGCGGGCCAGGAGCGAACTGCGAAATCGGTCGCCATCCTTCCAGCAGGAACGGTCATTGGCAGCAAATCCGCGAAGCAGTGGAATCGAACTTTGCTTCTCGCCAAGCCGCGAATCTCAAGTGGTGATGTTGAGACGCTCTCCGAGGATGTCCGCAAGACCGTCTCCTCGTTCGTACTTAGTATATTGGCCACCATCGAAGGCTACGATGACGCTGCGTCCGGTCAAAAACGGTATCGTCTTTGCGATGTAGGTATTGGCTACGCCATGCAGCAAGACGATAAATTGCTGACCGTCAGTTCCGCGAAACAATCGGAAATGAAGCTTGGGCTGAACATCGTAGGCAGTCAGATGCTGAGGACAAATGAGCAACAGTTGAAGACAGCGAGAATGATCGCGCGGACTTCGACGATCTACATGTTTGACACCCCTTCGATAATGTTCTTGGGCGGAAAGCACGTGAAGCTCATCACTCGGCACTTCATTTGGGTCGATTCGAAATCCGGTTCGAGCTCCATGCTACTGTGGTTGGTAGCCGAAGATAAAAACGGAAATTGGCGCGTAGCTTCGAAGTCACTGCAGTGGGTGCCCACTGGGACGCAGGAGGATCGAAAGGTTCACGTAGATGGGGATCAGTTCTTTCTTGGAATCCCAAAGAACGAACGTGCTTTTGCACTGGAGTCGCTGCCACCCGGTAAAGCTGCGGAATGGAGTTCTGAAGCCATCAGGCTTGCATCTCGCCAGAGCTATGATGCTCAGAGCTTGCGTTCCCTTGCGTTAGCGTTGAATGCCTGCTTGCAGAGCTTAAGATAGTAGATTGCAGGTGCTCTTATGTGGGTTCGTTAACTGATCTCTCTCTCGCAAATCGAGCCAAGAAACTCCAACGCCATCCGTATCAATTTGAGTCAATTCAAACCCCTGTTTTAGTTACTGTACGTCGCACCGACATTGGCAATCGCGGGCGTCGAAATCTATCGGTTGTTATTCACAGATGCAAATCAGAGCAGGAACTTTTTGATCAATAACACGCCTGAACCCCTGCATGGCATTTTCAGGAACTTTCCCAAAAGCCATGACAATGGGCGTCTAGAGCTACCACCGCGGCCCGCCAGAGCGAGAGTGATTGCATGGGCAATCCACCTCAGGATGGCCCCGGGAAAACGTGCTGGCGCGACAGTGAGATCGGAGCTGTCACTCTGAATCATGGCGTACCGGTTTGTGTCAAGTTTAGCGTCGGCACGAATAACGCAGCAAAGCTAGACGAAACCAGTGTCGATGTCACGTTCTGCCCGAGTCACGGTGCAGTCAGTCGGCCAAAACCATCATGCACCAATATCGCATCTCTGATAATGCGATCGAGTTCACGGCAAGTCCCACCGAGTATCGATACTTGCGAGTTGTTCTGGAGGACCACATTATGACGAGTACTCTGTCAAAAGCTCTCGGAGAGGCGCGGATGCGCGACTCGACTTACGAGATGCCCAGAGCTCCGCATTACGCTTTACGATTCATCAAAAAATAAAAGAGAAGGGAAGAGTCGTCATGAGGATGGCAATCGGATCGGCGGCGTTAGGGTCAGTGGCACCATCGCCAATCCCGATTGGAAGCAACACCTGCAGCCGTGGACGATGGTCTGGCTGGGTAGCCGGCGGCGACACAACAACGGACTTAGAAGGTCACCACGAATGCGATCTCATTCCCGCTGCAGCTCAAACCGAAGCAATCCACGAAGTCTACTCCGCAGGGGCCTACGCAGATTCGGAATTCTCCTTCGTTTCCTTGCAGATCAAGTCGCAGACGCCTGCAAGCATGAAAAAATTTCGATTAGGCAAACGGAATGACTTCTCCGATTGTCCCGAACAACTCGGATGGGGAGATCGAATCCGAGTACCGGAAGCTTGGCTTGAACGGATTCCCTTACTCTATTGCCCCCGATCTCAAAGGCAAGGTTGAGAAAAACATTTGCCTCCAGAAGCCAGATCAAATCAGCGTGAGAAGGCACAAGCTAGAGATGCCCCATCAAGCCGTTCACGGGAAGTAGCAAGAGGCGTTTCAGTATTTCGAGATGCGCAAAATAAAAGCCGCTGCGAGGAAGATATCCTTGCAGCGGACTACGAGTTGCAATATTGAGCGGCAATCAATTACGGCTTGAGAACTTTTAGCTCAACCTTGCGGAAGTCCACAGGGTGACTCTCCGACTGCAAGGAAATGTATCCCCCCTCAAGCATCACGCCGCCCTGTTTCTCTGCCAGCATCTTGGCGTGAGGGTCATTCACATCCAGTTGCGGCTTGCTGTACTCAAGAATGACCTCACCATCGATCGAATGTTTGACCGTACCAGATCCTCGCACTTCTACCTCAACAGTGACCCATTGTTCTCCATGATAGGTCTTAGAAGTCGAGCTGGTGCAGTGTGGGCGGTGCAACTTGCCATTCATGACTACATTGGTTCCCGGTGTACACAAGTTCGCTGTCGTGCGTTTTTTCTCGCCATCGCCACCCAAGATTTGATACTCGATCGAAGTAGGAAAATCCTGATCCTTGGTCATCAACTTTGGATCTTCGCAGTGCAGCATCAGGCCGCTATTGCGAATCGCCCACCCCGGCCCCCCGGTGACTTGATCTCCAACGAAGCGGTATTCGACTCGCAGAACGTAATGCGAGAAGGACTGTTTGTAAAATAGATGGCCGAACTTCTCACCAAACTTCGGATAGGACTCGTCCTCATAACGAACCTTAAGCAAACCATCTTCGACGCGGAAAGTGTTTCCGAAATTGTCCCCAAGATCGTGATAGCGAATTTTCGGCGTCCAACCATCCAGATTCTTGCCATTGAAGAGCTGAATCCACTCAGACATTTCCTCCGTGTCGCCTTCGGCTCCGTCCACGGCCTGGAGGCTGATGCCAGTGCGCTGCTGTGCATAAATGGGTGAAATCGCGAGAATCCCGGTAAGCAAAATGGCTTTGGTGAGTCTATCCAAGTAGTAGTTCATTGTTTTTCCTAGTGTTGTCGCGAATACCGAACGAGTTACCGCAGAATAGTCAGATTTCAAGCGCTCAGCAGTCGGGGCGGCTTTGCATGCCAAGAGCTGCAAAAACCAAAGAAATTTGCGGCTTAGTTTCTGTTCAGGAAGTGTTGGTATCTGGGTAGATTGGATCAATAATGATGCGTTGACCGATGAAAAAGGTTGGCTGTAAATATACAAGTAACTTGCCCAGCTTGCGACTGTCTTCTTCAAGACAAGCCTAGGGCACAAAACTACATAGAAAAGCTTAGGAAGGTCGCGATGCGCGATTTTGATTTTACCAGCTCGATACGGCTTCAAGCCGCTCTCCAGCCAAGGCGTATCTCCGTTCTGATGCTTGCATTGCTAATTGCTGCCTTTAGCTCCTTAGTGCACGGGCAAGGTTTCGGTGGCATGCAAGGCGGCTTCGGCGGCCAGAAGCCAGTGACGGTCTCAGCCGAGCTGAAGCTTAACAAAGATGGCAAGACTGGGAAACTCGCGGTCACCGCAAAGCTGGGTGCCGCGTATCACATCTACTCGATGACCCAGCCTCCAGGTGGTCCACTGCCAACCCGGATTTCTGTTTCAGACAAGCGTATCAAGATCACCTCTGAATTCACTCCCGATCGTAATCCGGAAGTGCACCAAGACGAAGCAGCTTTCCCGGGCATCGACTTAGAAGAATTCTACGAGAGTGTGACATGGACGGCAAAGGTCGAATTAGTCGAGCCGGTCGCTGCCGGCGCAGATGACCTCAAGCTGAACGTCG
>PKCQ01000626.1 GCA_002862265.1 Planctomycetaceae bacterium
AGCTGGAAGCATGCCTGCCATTCTTGGGCACCGCTTTGTCAGCTGGCAGCAACGAAGAGATGTTCTGGTTGCAGACACAGGTCCCTTCGCCGCCTTCGCTGTACTATGCGCGTCATGACGAATTCAACATGCAGCAAGGACCGAGGACGATTCTTCCGGTTTCCCCTCTGTGGTTGCGTGAGGCGATGGGCGTGATCGAACTCGATCCCACTCTTCAGCATGAAGGTCCCTTCTTGTTGCCCAATGACCAGTTAGAAATCCGCACCACCATCGTTGGCGGAAATAACCCGCAGAACGTCTACCTTCGCCACATCCGAATTAACCGACGTACGGGAGTGATCGAAGAGACGCTGCTGTACGATCACACGAAGAGATTGATTGCTCAGTCCAAAATGTCTGGACACGAGTATCATTCCAGTGTCGACTACAGTTTGCCCCGCAAGGCAATCATCCAGCTGTTGCCCGCTGGCAACCCGCCGATTAGCTTTACTGTGGAGGTAGGATTCTATTTGATCAATCAGGATACGGGAGCAGTGGACAGTTTTGTTATGCCCGACTCGCGTGGCCTTGTGACCGTCAATATCGCAGGTGCGACTTTACCGATGAGCGGCTCACCATCCGCCAGTCATCCACTGAGCGGCGCGACTTCCGGCACTGCACCGCCGGGCCTCCCAGGTGGTTATGGGACCCCTAACGCTGGGCTGGGTTACGGAAGGCAGCAAGCTGTGCCCTTTGGTCGCTCTGCATCATTCACTTCTCCGGCTGCTACAACTTCACCAGCTGTGTTCCTCCAGCCACCCGCCTACAGGGCTTCAGCGACGTCTGCGAATCAGCAGTTTGACTTGAGTCGTTACCGACGCTAGCCGCTAGACTGAATGACTAGTATAGCGTGCATTGACTGATGAGCACTTGGAAAAGCCGCCATAGCCTGGGGCTTGCGTGCGGCTAGGAAACTCCGGCAAACAACCCGCCGAGCACAGCCAGGAACGCAGCAGCAACAGCGGTAGCCTGCTCCAGAGTAGATGTAGCAGACAGACGAGAATCACCGCTGCAATGGCAAATTGAAGTGATAGTAGAAATCGGGCCAAAGTGGAGTCCAGGGACTCGCATTTCGTACCTCGTCTAATCCGTCTTGCGTTTTGTCTCAGCCGTTAAGAGTCTGAGAAGAAATGACTCTCCATTTCTAAGGCTAGCAGCTGAGAGTACTTGCTCGGACAGAAGAAAAGATTGATACATCTGAAATCTAGGCGTCGACGACTCTGTCACCGCCGTTCCTCGCGATCGCTTTGATTGAAAACGGAAAAGCCCCGGCTAGGCTAATGGCTCGAACCTGCAGGTGAAATGCCGCATCAGTTTCGGCTCGCTAGTAATCCTGTAGCCTTGCAAGTCATCTTTTCGCTCGGCGAGCTCTTCGAACACTTCGATCAAATAGTCAGCGTGGGCCTGAGTGTAGGTTCGTCGGGGAAAGGCAAGCCGCACCAAGTCCATTATGGCTGGCTCTTCCGATCCATCCGGTTGTTTTCCGAACATGACCGTACCGATCTCGCAACCACGAATACCACCATGCCGATAAAGTTCGACGGCCAGTGAGTGGCCGGGATACTGAAGTGGATCAATGTGACTCAGCCATGCTCTCGCATCAATAAAGACGGCGTGGCCGCCAGCCGGTTGCACCATCGGAATGCCCAGCGCCATCAAGCGGTCTGCGATGTAAGAGTTAGTTCGTACGCGGTATCGCAAGTAGTTTTCATCGACGATTTCTATTAAGCCTTGGGCAAGTGCCTCGAGATCGCGACCTGCCATGCCGCCATAAGTGGGAAAGCCTTCAGTGCGAATTAGGTGGGCGCGGGCTTCATCTGCCAAAGCGTCATCATTGAGTGCAAGCCAACCACCGATGTTGCCCAACGCATCCTTTTTCGCACTCATGGTCATCATGTCGGCGGTCGCAAAGCGATCACGCACAATGTCAGTGATCGAGCGATTGGCTTGTTCCGATTCTCGTTCCTTGATGAACCAAGCGTTCTCTGTAAAACGGCATCCATCGATCACAAAGGGCTTGTCAAACTCATGCGCCAGTTCGGAAACTGCGCGAATGTTTTCCATGCTCACTGGCTGACCGCCGCCAGCGTTATTCGTGATCGTGAGCAGCACGCAAGGAACTGAATCCGCATTTTCGTCCAAGAATTTTCGCAACTTGATCAGATCTATGTTTCCTTTGAATGGATGCCGTGAGTTCGGATCCTTGCCTTCGTCGATCAATAAATCAACTGCAACCGCACCCGATGCTTCGATGTTTCCGCGGGTGGTATCAAAGTGCGTATTGTTCGGGATCCGCCTGCCCGGTTCAGCCAGGATTGAACAAAGAATCGCTTCTGCAGCTCGTCCCTGGTGAGTCGGAATGATGTGCTTGAATGGCATCAAATTTTTGACTGCCGATTCAAAGCGAAAAAAGGACGGAGAGCCTGCGTAACTTTCATCGCCAGTCATCATGGCCGACCACTGTGCCGAGCTCATGGCGCCCGTTCCGCTGTCGGTCAGCAGGTCAATCAGGACGTCGTCAGAATTAAGAGCAAAGAGATTGAAGTTCGCTTCGCGAATCAACTGCTCACGTTCGTCGCGAGTCGTCATCCGGATCGGTTCGATCGCTTTGATACGGAAGGGCTCAATAATTGTTTTCATTGCGGGCTCCAAAATGAGATGGGCCCACTGGCTGCATGATACACCGAGGGCCAAGCGCCGCGGTTGCTCACCTTCTGTGAACCGCACTCTGCGCCCTAAATGAGTCGACGTGATGATGGCAGCGACAATAGACTTCGTCAACCTCCATAGTGGTGTCGATTACTTCAATCGGTCTTTCGATTTGCACACGTGAGCCGAACGAGCTAGCGTCAGGCAGAGGTAAGAAAATCTAAACTCTTCTTTCTCTGCACCTCAGCGACCTACTCGTTGTTTACTCGACGACCAACTGACTTCACTCGACGATGCCGACCAGTTCTTCCTTCCACGTTGGTGTGTGTTCGATAGTCGTTTTTGCACAATGAACGGCCTTGTCGACCAAAGAATGTATGGAGTTCCGTCACTAACTGGTCAACGAGGTGATTTTATCGGTTCACGACAGTCGGCCTGGCTTTCATTGCTTGGCAGCAAGAGATCTTGAAGAGCAACTAGAATAATCGCGTTAGATTTGATCGATTCAAGAATAAACGTATCGTTCTCACGGTGGATGCAGTCCGTGCCTTAGTCGAGTTGAGTGAGGTAAGGATGACCTTGGCAGGAATTCTGGCAAACCTCAATACGTATCTTTAACGGTAGAAGGTAAATATATGTTCGGGATGAAATCGAAGAAAGAAAAGTTGCAAGCGAAGTATGAGAAATTACTTCGCGAGGCGTATGAGTTGTCTACGGTTGATCGCAAGAAGAGCGACGAGAAGACCGCCGAAGCCGACGCGATTCAGAAGCAACTAGACGCGATGGATTAGTACCGCTCGTCCGCGGGAATTTTCAGTTTAGATTAATTGGTTAGCGACAGCAGATAGGCGAGTAAGTCTCTGCACTGCTCCTCCGTGAGGACTTCATGGAAGTTGCTTGGCATGAGCTTACCGTCTTTTTCGAGGCAATTTCATCCGTTGCGATGGTTCGTTCTTTTCCAGTCTGAACAGCCAGCACAAGCTGCTTTCCGACGGCTCTCTTTACTGAGCCGCTTAAAACATTCCCGTCTTCTGTGAGAATAGAAGTTGATCGAAAGGCCGCGTCGATATTGCGATTAGGAAGAAACACGTCTTCAAGTAAGCGATCCAGTCCTCGGTTTCCGATGCCATCTAAGTTTGGGCCGACCTCCGAGCCCTTACCCTTGACTCGGTGACAGTTCGCACAGCTCTTGCTAAAGACGGTTGCACCTCTTAATACTTCGCCGGCAGCTGTCATGTAAGCCTGTCGGCGTCTTGCAATATCTTCTCTCACGTTTGTTCGTCGTTGGTCAAACCATTCGTCAGTTTTCCAATTTGCTCCAG
>PKCQ01000655.1 GCA_002862265.1 Planctomycetaceae bacterium
GAGATTCCCAAACACAAGGGAACCGACAAACTGCAAGCAGACTTGAAATCTAAGATTGCCAAGGTCAAAGCGGAGGCCCAGAAGCAAGCTTCGCAACAGACGGGCAAAGTTACGGCCAAGATACCCAAGCAGGGCGCTGGTCGCGTTCTCTTGCTCGGAGCTCCCAACACGGGAAAGAGCCAGTTGCTCGCTGCACTTTCCCGAGCACAACCTGAAATTGCACCTTATCCCTTCACAACACAGTCTCCCAACGTCGGAATGATGCATTTCGAGGACTGTCCATTTCAGCTGATCGATCTTCCGCCAGTCACAGATGATTTTTTCGACATGGCGACTGTCGGACTGATCAGAGGAGCGGATCTGGTTTACTTGGTCATCGACCTCGCTAGCGACAATCTGATTGAAGATACCGAAGCTGTGCTACGTCGCTTCGCTGACGGCAAGACACGACTCGGTAAAGAAACGAAGTTAGATGAAGAAGACATCGGCGTCAGCTACACGCGCACTGTCGTCCTTTACAACAAATGCGATGATCCCGATGCACAGGAACGCCTGAAACTACTGCACGAGTTCATGGAACTTTCTTTCGAGTCATTACAGGTGAGTGCTACCGGGGGAACTGGGTTGGAGGAGGCTAGCCGCTACGTGTTTGATGCGTTAGAGATCGTGCGGGTTTACACTAAACATCCGAAGGTGAAAGAGCCAGACATGACCAAGCCCTTTACGATTCGCAGAGGCGAAACGTTGGTCGAGGTGGCTCGCAATGTACACCGTGACATGGCCGACAGCCTAAGATCCGCTCGAGTCTGGGGCGAAGCAGTACACGATGGAACCAACGTCAAACCTGACTACGAGCCACTCGACGGCGACGTTGTTGAATTACACGCTGGCGGATAGTCTGCATAAACATACCCTCAGCAAGTCTGCGTTCAAACTCACCCTCCTGCTTGCGGAAAGGTCGGCCTATCTGCGCCGCGGAGGGCCAACATTACCTTTCTAGCTTGTGCTCTAAAGAGCAAAAAATCAAAGACACCGATATGAACAATCCTGACATCGCTCGCATCTTCGAAGAGATGGCTGACCTGCTCGAACTGCATGGCGAGAACGCGTTTCGTGTGCGCGCCTATCGCAACGGCGCGAAAGCGATCATGGAACTCGACGAGGCAGTGGCTGCGATCGTAGAAGATGAATCCAAAGACCTACAGTCCTACTCTAGCATCGGAAAAACACTAGCCGACAAATGCCGAACCCTGGTCGAGACAGGGAGGCTTCCACAGTTAGAAAAACTCAAGGCAGAAACCCCCGAAGTGCTAATCAAGATGACGCGTATCCCAGGTCTGGGCGTCAAGAAAGCGATGGCACTCCAAACGGAACTTGGAATCGAAACGCTCGAGGAACTCAAAGAAGCCTGCGAACAAGAGAAAGTGCGAGCACTTAAAGGCTTCGCGGCCAAAACCGAGAAGTTGATCCTGGACGGACTGGAAATCGCGGAAGCCGCTTCACAGCGCATTCGCCTCGACCAAGCAGAGAAACTGGTGCATCGTATTAATGAACACTTGAAAGGCTGCGATGCAATTGACCAAATGGAGTTTGCGGGCAGTTTTCGCCGTGGTAAGGAAACGATTGGTGATGTCGACATTCTGGTCGTCAGCCAAAACCACGATGCGGTGATGGATCAACTTGAGGCCTTCACTGGCGTGGTCAGCGTAATCGTGCGTGGCGACACGAAGATGTCGATTCGCGTCGACGAGCAATTCCAAGTCGATTTGCGAGTCGTTCCTGCGGAATCCTTCGGAGCAGCACTTCAGTACTTCACCGGTTCGAAAGAACACAACGTCGCCGTGAGAAGTCGAGCTCGCAAGATGGGGCTGACAGTGAACGAGTACGGCGTTTCGAAGCTAGACGATCCTTACAACTACATCGCGGGTAAAACCGAGGAAGAAGTCTACGAGGCCTTGGGGCTGGAATGGGTTTCACCGGAACTGCGCGAGGGGCGCAAGGAGCTTACTTGGGCCGAGAACCGAAACGAGACACCAGAACTCTTGGAGCTAGAACACATCGTTTCCGACCTGCACATGCACACGACTGCCAGCGACGGAGCAAACTCCATAGAGCAAATGGCTGATGCGGCTCGCGAGCGTGGTCTTACCCATATCGCAATCACGGATCACTCGAAACGGGTGACAATGGCGAATGGTTTGGACGAAGCACGGTTGCTGGAGCAATGGAAAAAGATTGACGACTTTAATAAAAAGCAAGATGATGGCTTCCGAGTGCTGAAAGGAGTCGAGTGCGATATCCTTGAAGCTGGCCCCCTTGATATTGCCGACGAAGTGTTGGCCGAGGCGGATTGGGTAATCGCCAGTGTGCACTATGGGCAGAAGCAATCGCGCCAGGAAATCACAGATCGCATCGTGGGAGCTCTGGAAAATCCACACGTACACACAATTGCACATCCCACTGGACGCTTGATTGGTTCTCGCCCGCCTTACGATGTTGACTTGCATACCGTGTTTCAAGCAGCTGTCGAGCAACAGAAGAGCCTGGAGCTTAATGCCAGCCCACGCCGCCTGGATCTATCCGAAGAGAATCTTCTCCAAGCAGCCCAGATGGGTATCCCCATTACGATCAACACGGACGCCCATGCGGTGACAGGCATGGAAGTCATGCGATTTGGCGTCACTCAGGCTCGCCGAGCTGGACTTACCCGCGAGCAAGTTCTGAACACCTGGGCCCTAGACGAGCTACTTGAGTGGCTGAGTTAGCAATTAGCTGTTGGCAGTTGTAAGCCTCAATTTAGCTGCCAGCTGCAAACTCTTTTCGGCCAGCCCCTCAAATTCTACAAGCCGGGATGGCGGAAGATTCAGTGCCGATGGCGTCAGCCACCGCATGCTTGGCACCGTTGATCGTAGGCCGGAACACGCCCGCCCCTGCCACGGCGGAATGACGATTCATCGGATGTTCACGCCGCAAGACCACCAATAAAAAAAGCTCCTCCGATATAACCGGAGGAGCCTTCGAATGCTTCGTTGAGCAGAATTTCAACTACACAATCTTGTAGTTGGAGAGTACTTCCATTTCCCTACGGACATCGGAGCCGTCTGGAGTTTCATCGGAGTCACGGTCGAACCAGCTCTCCTCGAACTTCACAAAGCCAGGCCCTCCAGCTGCCCCACGTTGCATCGCAACGTTTGTCGACAAGGCAATCACCGCGTCAGCCATGGCGACCTCGGGATAGCACCGAGGCTTGTTCTCGGGATCAGGATTGCGAATGCAGTAGGCCCAGTGCTCGATCTCTTCGGTGTACCCTCGACTAATGTCTTCGGTCGCGGCCTTCGAAACGGAGGCTGCCGCGTAATTTCCGCTGGCCTGCGTGTCGAGCTGATAAGCTTCCTTGTCCTTCTTAACACTGATCTTCGCTGTGGTATTCGAGTCTTTGTAAAGCATGACTTCCTTCTCACGTTCGAGAACGAGAGTCCCCTTTGTGCCCATCACCACTTCGCCGTAGCCGCCGTAGCCATTTCCGTTGATCGTGGAGTAGCTAACGACAATCTTCTTATTGGGATCCTGTTCGTAGTCGGCAACCCCCTTACCCTTCGGAGGATAATTCTGAGCTTCATTACGGTATCCAACGTCGAATCGAGCGTCGTACTCCGGTCCAGGGAATTCAAACATGCAGTAAACGTGATCTTCCGCATCTCGATCCATCGGGAAGATATGTCGACCACCCACGGCGTGAACCGTAAGCGGATGAGCCTTTTTACCGTCTTTCCGCAACGCAGAGCAGAAAATCGTAGCTGCATCAAGTTGGTGACTGCCGAGCTCGGCCATCAATCCACCGCCAGTACGTTCCCACAATCGCCAGCGGCAAAGCTCTTCCATCGCAGAGCGAAGCTTGCCATCAGAAAGAATGATATCCTCGTAACCATGATTGGCAGCAACCACATCCTTGTCTGCATCCCACCACCTCCATTGTTCTAACTTCTTGGCAAGAAGATTGATCTGGCT
>PKCQ01000652.1 GCA_002862265.1 Planctomycetaceae bacterium
AGATCTTCCTCTCCCGGGGGCCAAGGATTCTCCCAGTCGCCCCACTGCTCCAGGTACTGCTGATAAGCAGGATGATCAGCCGCCTTCGATTCGAGCATTTCCTTCACAGACGCAACACGCTGTTTTTCCTCATCGATCGTCAAGCGCCCCATCATCAGCATCGTGCGCAAAAACACGAAATAAGTATCCAACACATCGCAGCGACAGTACTCGTTGATTTCCGAAAGTCGATTTTGGCGATACATCTCGTATACCATATCGCCTTGGACATCCATCTTCCCAGGCTTGCCGACCAGAGTAGCCGCCAGATTCAATCCGCCACGAAACCAGGTTGCGCCGAAGTTGGTCAGAATCTCTTGGAGGTCGATGTGCGAATGTAAGTTGTAGCGATTCCGCTTTTGCTCAAAGCTCTTGTCCGCCATATTGAACCACTTGGGCACGGAAATCCCATAGCGATATGCGGCATGCTCCATCAACGGCAGATCGAAGGTCCGTCCGTTGAAGGTCACCCAAGTTGGCTGTTCGTACATCTCCCACCCCGCCCAAAAATGCTGGGTGATGACGTGCGAGCGATGCTGCGGCACGTCCAAAGAAACGATGTCCAATAGCTCAAAGTCAGCTCGAACTTTCGCCACAACAACGGCGACGGGAATGTGAAAGGTATAAGGAATGAAGTCACGACCACTCTTGAGCAGTAGTTCTTGCCGAAAACGCCCAATTGTCTCCTCGGCGTTCCAATTTCGAGAACCATATCGCGTCTTGGCAATCAGCTCACCATCAGGCACACTCTCTACATCAAAGAGCAGATACCGAACGTCCTGACCCACGAATTCATTTCCCTCTAGAAACCGAAAAGAACGGCCAAGAAGCAAACGCCTTGACACGACAAGTCGGAAGCCACGTTGCACACCCGGCATTACACAAGCCGCATTATAGACCAATTGCCGCTAAAGCCGCAGACGCTTCAGAAAGTTTGCCTCTCCCATAAGTCACGCTGGAATCCCCATGAAACATCCTTCTCCAATTCGAACCGACCGGCTCCTCGAACGATTCTTGCGTTACGTGAAAGTTGGGACTGCGGCAGATCCGAGCTGCAATGATTACCCAAGCTCTCCTGGCCAGCTCGAACTTGGAAAGATCTTGACCGAGGAGTTGAAAGCGATGGGAGCCCAAGATGTTGAGCAGGATGCGCGTGGCTTGGTCTGGGCAACGATTCCAGCAACAGTCGACGCCGACGTCCCAACCGTACTTTTCAATTCACACGTTGACACCTCTCCTGAAGCTCCTGGTGACAACGTCGCGCCGCAAGTCATCGAATCCTATGCAGGAGGAGATATCCCGCTCGCTAAATATGGCCGAGTCATTCGAGTAGCGGACAGTCCAGAGCTGGCCGACCTGGAGGGACACTGTCTGATCACCACAGACGGAAGCACTCTTTTGGGAGGCGATGACAAAGCCGGCGTGGCCGCCATCATGGAAATGGCCAACCACTTGCTCGAAAACCCAACCATACCTCATGGTCCGGTGCGTATTTTGTTCACATGCGATGAAGAAATCGGCTTGGGCGCCAAGCACATGGATTTAGACAAGGCTGGAGCCGACGCAGGCTACACACTCGACGGAGCGGGCCACGGAGAGCTCGAGGCAGAAAACTTTTCGGCAGATCAGATTGTTGTCCGCGCCATCGGCTACAACATCCATCCTGCCATCGCCAAAGATCGGATGAAGAATGCACTGCGAGCTCTCTCTGCCTTCATCGCAGCGTTGCCGACTGCTGAACTCTCCCCTGAAACCACAGACGGAAAACAGGGGTTCCTTCATCCTTACGACTTGGTCGGCGGAGTCGGTGAAGCGCAGTGCAAGATACTGCTGCGAGACTTCGACACAGCAAAACTCGACGTGTATGAAACGTTAATTCGCTCCACCGCTCAAGACACGGAAGCCAAATTTCCTGGCATCAAGTTTCTAATCGACCGTTCCCGACAGTACCGAAACATGGCCGACTTCATCGCAAAGTCGCCTCAAGTGGTGCGGTTTGCTCAAGAGGCATTCGAGAAACTGGATCGCTCCTGCGAACTCGGGTCCATCCGCGGCGGAACGGATGGAGCACAATTCAGCGAGATGGGGCTGGCAACTCCCAACCTATCCGTTGGCCAGCACAACATCCATAGTGTGCTTGAGTTTGCTTCCATCACCGAGATGACTTGGGCCATTGAACATGCGGTTACACTGCTAGACATCTGGCAGAGCCAGGCTCGCAGCTAGGCTTGCGAAAGCCCGACATGTACCCTAGCCTGGGCCTCTGGCTTCCGCTAAGACGATTCACACGAAGACCAACCCATACCTGGAGATATTTACATGGCCAACTTGGCAATACACGGGGCCGCAGGCCGAATGGGGAAACGATTGATCGCACTGGGTAGCCAAGATCCAGATCTGCAATTGACCGCGGCCGTAGAGTCAGCTCATTGCAGCCAGCTTGGCAGTGACGCGGGCGTCGTTGCTGGAGTGGATGCGATTGGCGTCGACTTGACCGACCAGTGGCCTGAAGGCATCGAAACGGTAATCGACTTCTCAGTTCCAGAAGCTTGCATGCGTGCCCTGCAACATTGCGAGTCGGCGGGCATCCCGCTTGTCGTTGCGACAACAGGATTGAATGAATCACAAGTCGCGGATATTCACGCTGCAGCCAAGACAATTCCTATCTGCTGGGCTCCCAACATGTCTCTCGCCGTCAATTTGACGATGAAGATGGCAGAACAGGCTGCTGCAGCGTTAAAAGACGTCCCGCAAGGTGCAGATGTGGAGATCATGGAACGGCATCACCGCTACAAAGAGGACTCTCCCAGCGGAACTGCTCTCAAGTTCGGTGAAATCATTGCCAATGCAATGGGACTTCACAAGCACGTTCATGGCCGCGAAGGAATCTGCGGAGCGCGTGGGCGGGACGAAATTGGCTACCATGCGATTCGCACCGGCGACGATCCTGGCCAGCACACCATCGTTTTCGGCATGCTCGGCGAAACTATTGAACTACGCGTCGCGGCCTCCAATCGCGATTGCTACGCTCAAGGGGCATTGGTCGCCGCAAAGTTCCTAATCGGAAAGTCACCAGGCATCTACAATATGTTTGATGTGTTAGGGCTTAATTAGACTCTCCCAAAGGCCGTAAAGAGCGGGGAGCTATTATGGCATGAGCAACCAATAAGAATCGGCTAAAGCCTTAACTCCAGCAACGACAAGCGAGTCCAATGGCCAAGTGCGACGAAGGCTATTTGTGTGAAGTCTGCGGCGAGCCCGTTGAGAAACTCGGCGACAGCGCACTTTACTTGCAATACGTCATCGGCTGGATCGATCCCGAGACGCTTCACACGCGCCGCGAATGTCACTTGCGCTGCCTACCCTCTCTGTCGCAATTCATCGATCACGAGTCCTTTGCACCGCTGTTTTTCGAAGGAGATTTCGATCGCCGGCAGCTCGACCCAGGATTTGTTCGCGAGCGAGTCGAACTCGTCACGTCA
This sequence comes from Planctomycetaceae bacterium, assembly GCA_002862265.1. Taxonomy (GTDB): domain Bacteria; phylum Planctomycetota; class Planctomycetia; order Pirellulales; family Pirellulaceae; genus Aureliella. The sequence goes on from PKCQ01000652.1 coordinate 3,522, forward strand.
GGCTACGAGCGGATTCAACAATTACAACTCCGCCGCAAGGATCTCACCGTCGAGGATTATCCCTTGCCCGGCGTCATGGATCGCTGGCGTTAAGTGGCTACAGCATTTCCTGGCGACATAGGCATTCCCTGTGGTTTCACAATCACGGCTATAGATTCAGGTAGATGCATCTACTCACGCACCAGAGGTGCTTTCGAATCTAAGCGATAAATAAGAGCGAGAGGCAACACGAGAAGTCCCATCATCCAAAATACGCTGCTTATCGGCCAACCCAATCCGGAAGCGGCCGCCTCAAATGCCTGATACAAAGGCCCAGCGATCAAAATCCCCGTGAAGTTCGCTTGATTCATCGTTGCAATCATCCGGCCTTTTAGACTTCCTGGCGGACGAGCTTGAATGAATACTTGAATGAATGACCGACCTAGCCAGCGAGCGAAGGAACGAACGAAAAAGCGAATGACGGGAGTAAGTGAATTAGTGAGTGA
>PKCQ01000142.1 GCA_002862265.1 Planctomycetaceae bacterium
GACCCATCCATTTCATCACGATCTCCGCAGTCGAGGTGTTGGACTACTGGAGAGTGAACTCAATGGGCCAGAAAACACAGGCTTTGGCAACGACTACTCGGGCTGGGAGTTCTACAAAGATACACGAGTCCTTTACGGCAGCGTGATCATTGATGGTGTCATCCACAAGCATCCGAAACCGACGAGCATGCGTTGGCGACCGGATCGAATGATCTGCGAATACGAGGTTGCTGGCATTCGCTTAAAGGAAGTGAAGTTCATCGCTGCGAAGGACGTGGTGATTTCCTTCATCACCTCATCCAAGCCAGTGCAGCTGCAATTTTCTGGAAACAGCTTCAATCATCGAAACAGCGTTTCGTCCTCGGCTAAGATTGAGTTTGACGCAAGCGAGAACTCCATCCTCATTTCAGAAGGTGGCCAAGTCCGCTCGCGACCAGATCCAGGCGGCAAAGAACGCATTGGTCCATGCGTCTACAAAGGAATGACTTCCGTATTAAGCGCTTCAAAAACTATCCGTGCACCAAAACTGAACGAAGACGAAAAGGGGGTTCAACACTATCAATTCACGGTGCCTTGTGATGATCAGGGAACGGCTGTCTGCTGGTTCATGCACGACGAGCGCGAGAAGGCTATACGAGTAGCTCAAGAATCGTTGCGGAATCATGATGCAGCCTTGCAAGCGAAGACCGCGGAAGTCAACCAAGGGCTCAATAAGGAGATTCCTTGGTTTCGATGTTCGGATGAAAAGTTCGTCGATATCTACTACTATCTCTGGTCGCTTTATCTGATGTACTACATCGACGCCGGTCGTGAATGGGAGGCTGAGTCGCACACGCAAACGGCGGTCAACAATTTCTTAGGGATGCATCGCTATGACGCATGCTTTCAAATCAAAGTTGGCGCTTGGACTAGCGACAAGCGGCGTTACGCTTACGGTAACGTGTTGACTTGGAAGCATCTAACTCAAGCGGGGCATTTTCGTGAAACGCCAAACGGCGCGCGGTTGCTTTCAGACAACAAGGGGCAGGCCTGGCACAGCGGAGCCTATGGTCCAGAGATGTCGGAACACGTTCTTGGAGCCTGGCAGATCTACCAGCACACGGGCGACCTTGAGTTCTTGCGGAGCTGCTATGAGGGGCACTTTCAGAAACTCTTCTGGCGGCACCCATCTGGTTTTGCAATGAACCAGTTCGAAGTCATCGAGACGTTGGAGAAGATGGCTCGCATTCTCGGACTGAAAGACGATGACCGGCATTGGCAGGAGTTGATTCGCCGCGATGAAAAACATATTCGCCAGATGTTTGACCAGCGCTGGGAAGCAAATGGTGTCGAGAACTACTTCGCAGCACCCAAGGATGGGATGCTGATGACCAATGCATTCTGGACTATGCGCTCGCGACACTTTCCGCAGGAATACGCCGAACGGATGGTGGAATCCTGGGCCATGGACTCGGAGCAGGGATTCTTCGGCGAGTTCTTTCCTTTGGCGATGGCGAGGTGCTCGATGCAAGAGTTTGCTACGAAAGTTGACCACGCGTTTGGCTATACGCCAGACACGGCCTACTTCACGCTAGATGGAATGTTTCGCCAAGGGCTCAAGCGTCACGCCTCACAGCTGACATTGAATCACTTGGAGCACTACAACTTTCATGATGAGTGGCGGATTCCCGTTGCTCCAGAAGCTTATCGACGTGACTTGAAACTGTTTGGTGATCAGTATTCGAACTTCAACGCTGGAAAGATTTTGCTTTACCTTGAAGGTCTGGCGGGATTGGAGTACTCGCTTCTCGATTGTCAGCTGCGCATTAGTCCAGCATTGCCCGAAGCCTGGGAATGGATGGAGGTCCGTCTTCCAATCAACGGAAAATGGACGACTATTCGCTACTCAAGAGAGGGTGTGGAAGTGAGTGGTTGTCCGCTCGAGGTCGTGACCTCATCCACTACAAGAGGACTACTTCCCTTCTAGCAGGTCCAACATTGCGTCGCCTAATGCTTCTCCAACGAGCATATAGGTCTCAGCATTCTGGTTGTAATGAAAGCCCTGATTTCGAGGTGATACATCAACTTCACGCCAAAATCCGCGTGTCTCTACTGTATTCACGTTGCCTTTAAACTCGGGGTACTTGCCAGTCTCGCCGCTGACGGCCAGCTGCGCGTTGGCCACCGTGAGTGCGTTGCCTTCCATTTTCCAGCCGTCGAATCCGATGGTGGCGATAATAAAGGGAGCTTTCTGCGCTTTGAACTCGCTGCGTAAAGTTTTGATTAGATGTACAAGGTTCTGTTCGTAGCGAGCGGCGTGAATCGCGTTGCCTTGATCCTTGTGCCCTTGCCACCATACAAAGCCAGCGATCTCGTAACCGCGTCCTTTGAATTGTGGAAAGTTCTGATCAAAGTTGTTGAGAACCTCGTGAGCTGCTTGAAAGCAATCGTCGTATTGCTTGCCCGCATACCAATTGATAGCTTTCGGCTTTGTGCCCTTATCCCAACTCGATGGCGAGTCTTTGTAGCCAGCGTAGACCTTCCCATATTGTTCGTAGCGTTTGCTGCCGGGCGGAAGAAAGTCCCAAGCTAGGGACCGATTGCCCTGAGACGCTTTGATAATTAGCACGGGCTCTTCGTGGTGTTCACCAAGCTTGTGCCCGAACCCGAGCTCCGGGCCGATGCTGTTCGCTCCGGCACCGCAGCCAACGTTCAGCCACTTGTTAGCACCTGCAGTCACCACGCCCTTGTACCACACGTCGTCACGTGCTTTCCATCTACCATCCGAGGCAACTAAATATGGGAACTTGCCATCTTGTCGCACTACTGTTGATAGGGTGCCAGGGATGTCGACGCGAGCAATCCAGCCGAGACCACTGGCTTGGTGGTTCAAGTAAGTGATTTTGAAGTCGACTGTTTTACCTGCTGTGAGTTTGATGTGATGGTGTGTTGGCTCCTCTCCGGGTTCGCGGCGGTAAACTTCTTTCCCATCGACAGTCATGATGTTATAGGTCGAGCCACCGTAGCCTGGCCGAAGTTCATACACGCCTGTCTGCTTGATCTTGAGTTGTCCACGCGTGACGCAGGTTCCGCCTGCCGGGTAGGCCGTTGGTGCGACGCCGCCGAACGCCTCAAGCTTCAGCGTTTCGATCGCCTTGAGCTGGTCATAGTCTTTCTTGGGATCATATTCGCCCTCGTAGACTGAGACCACCGGATTGATGAACTCGTCGCCCCAGCGGCTACCGCCTCCTGTGACCTGGCCGATCCCAACCATATTGGATTGGCCCGAGAGAATATAGACCTTGACCGGCTTTTGATTCTCATCAGCGACTATGCCGTTCAGAGCTGCGAGGAAGATGGCAAGGCAAAATGTTACGCGAACGAAGCAGAGCATGGCCGTGGGGTAATCCTATGGGTAGCATTGGCAGATCGACCGCCGCAAAGTGTTTCCGGCGGTGGGCTCACAATTGTAACTTGCAATGAAGGTCCATAGTCCTCAATTGCCCCAGTGGCCCAATGCAAAACTCAGGCATCGCAGCACGCTGCTTGGACGCGAGAATGCAGCGTCCGTCAAGCAGTTGAAAGCCTTACTCCCGTACTCGTAACCTTCTCCACTAAGAGCGGAGGGCGAGCCGCGTGACGGATTCAGCTACTTCAAGTCGGCAGCGAACTCGATCTTTTGGGATGGAAGTATCCCGTCACATTGGATCGTGATTTGGTTCAGGTCTTCCTTGCCGATACTTGTGATTTCACACACCAAATTCTCTCCAGGCAGCAAGCCCTTCAATGAGGTCGAGGAGCGTTTCTTGCCGGCGGCAAAGTAGGCGTCGCGGTAGATCGGAGCGATCCCTTCGTTGGTCACCGTCAGTCGTAGCGTCTCGCCAATCTGGACTGCCTTGGTGACTCGGAAGCGATAGCCTGCGAACATGCTAGCTTGTCGAATACGTTCTTTCTTCTGGTAGCGAGTCTGATCGTTGCCGATCATATAAGTGATGTGAAACTTCTTGGCCATTTCTTCAAAGGAA
>PKCQ01000377.1 GCA_002862265.1 Planctomycetaceae bacterium
CAGCCAAGTCAAAAGGCATGAAGATCGTTGCTGCGACTGAGACGCACATCCATGCAGACTTCGTGTCCGGTGTCCGCGAATTGGCTGATCGAGTCGGAGCTAAGTTGCTGCTGTCTGGTACGGGCCCAACAGATTGGCAATACGAATTCGCCCAGCAGTACGAACACCGGTTACTTCGGGATGAAGATAAATTCTCGATCGGCAACATTGAGTTTGAAGTTTTGCAAACGGCTGGCCATACACCGGAGAGTATCTCACTGATGTTGACGGATCGTGGTGGGAAAGCCGATGAGCCGATGGGGATTTTCACCGGTGATTTCGTTTTCGTAGGGGCTATTGGCCGGCCGGATCTGCTCGAAGAAGCAGCGGGGATAGAGGATTCGGCTGAGCCCGGCGCGCGTCAACTCTTCCAGTCGTTGCGACGCTTTAAAGAGTTACCCGACTACTTGCAAGTTTGGCCCGCACATGGAGCTGGTAGTGCCTGCGGGAAAGGACTCGGCGCGGTCCCTTCATCGACAGTCGGCTACGAGAAAAGATTCAATCCAGCACTGCAATACGAAAATGAAGATGAGTTCGTCGTCTATGTATTGAAGGAGCAGCCGCCAGCTCCTAGGTACTTTGGGCGAATGAAAAGTGTCAACAAACGCGGACCGGGGTTGATTGGAGGCCTGACGGATCTGACTTATACGGAGCTTAGTAGGCTCCAAGTGTTGGATTGCAGTGAATCTGTGATCGACCTTCGACCAGCAAAGGAGTTTGCCGAAGGGCATTTCCCTGGAGCGATCAATATTCCATCGCATATGCTCGCTGGTTGGGCCGGTTGGATAGTCAACTACGATCGCCCGATGCATCTTATTGGGCAACGCAATCAACTGGAAGCTGCTAGCAAATTATTGCTCAAAATCGGAGTTGAAAAATTCGGCCACTTCTTTGCAATCGATCCTGTCGGGGACGCGACTCTCTTTTCTGAAAGTTATGAGGTTGCATCGCCTGCCAAGCTCCAATCTCAGATCGCTGAGGGAAGCGTCCATTTGATCGACGTGCGATCGCAAGCAGAGTGGAACTCCGGGCATATCAAACAGGCGACTCATCGTTTTCTTGGTACGCTTGATCAGCAGGTTGAGCAGGTCCGCTCCGACGCGGCCGGAAAGCCAGTTGTGGTTCAATGCCAAGGCGGTATTCGCTCGGCGATCGGTTGTAGCATACTCAAGCAAGGTGGAATTGAAGTAATCAACATGGCAGGAGGTTACAATGCTTGGCTGCAGGCAGCACCAGCTTCTTGCTGCTAGTGGCTTGGCTGGCTCAGAACATTCGGGCTGGTGCACTGGAGTTTTCCAGGAATCCCGCTGCTCAAGAATTCTGGCGAAACCGTAATTCCGCTAGCTAAGTCGAGCGATTCGTTTTGTCGGCATTCAGTTCCTGATTCCTCTTCCATTTTCTCATCTAAGGCTCCTCACTATGTTCAAAGCACTCTATTGTTCGGCACCGCTTCTCCTCATTTTTTTGCTATCGAGTAACGCTTTCCTTCAGGGGCTTGTTGCCTCATCCGCTTCGGATGAAAAGGAGTTGCCGGAGTACCGCTATCCAAAAATCCCGGGTATGGGCAAGGTCGCATACTTGCCAAGAGCGTCTCAGCAACCCCGTTCTGGTAGCAAGGTTGTTGTGGACTTAATCAAAGGCGGTGATGCGGAAAAGCTAAACCCTGGAATTGAGAAAGTCACTCGCTTCGTTAACATTTACGCAGGAGCCGGAAAGGAACCGGCGGAAGTTTCAATCGCTGTCGTGCTTCACGGAGATGCAACGTTGATCTGCTTGAAGCCTGATGCTTATCGCAGCAAATACGAATGCGACAATCCAAACCTCGATTGCATCCGCAAATTGAAAGAGGCTGGAGTCGCGATTTACGTATGTGGCCAATCGTTAGTTGGCAAAGGCTTCCATCCTGATGAAGTTTTTGGTGATGTCGATGTGGCTGTTTCCGCGATGAATACGCTTGTGAATTTGCAAGCAGATGGACATGCTTTCGTATTACTTGGTAAGTAACGAAGGGTTTTGTCTGAGGTGCGTCTGTGCATCAATATTTGGAGTAGCTGACTATCAAGTGTTGATCGCTCTAAACAAAGCTCGAGCCTCGTTATCATCCGGCATCTAATTAAAGCGGCGTTCCCGTCGCGCATTTGGTAGTAAACAGCCGGGATGCGTGCCATTTGCGATATTCGCCCACGTAAAACCTCGCTCATGGATCGACGAGGTCATGAAAAGTTCCAACCTTGAAGAAGAGCTGTATACAGTCCGCCGTTTCTGTGCAGAGTGTGATCGGAAACAGACGGAATTGATTCTCCAACGAGAATTTAATGCAAATCTGGTGTGGCCTTTCTTAGCAATCGAAACTGAGCTTTACCATTTAGGTGCAATTGAGGAGTTTCAGCACGGCGATTAGGTTTAGCAAAGCTTCTCGTATTCTCCACAGGATACGGGAACCGCAGACCTTCCGAGGTCTCGCGGGAAGTTGTAGTTTGATGCCTTTACAAAGCTGGGAGTCCGAGTCGCCTGAGCGATCGCCGAACGTTCGATATCGCCCGTTTGTGCAAACGGCTTCGTTAGGTGCTGCAATAGTTGTGAGCTAGATCTTTGGGTGTGCGAATATGTTACAGGATACATGAGTGTAGGCTCCCCGGATTAGACGGTAAGGAAAGGGATCGGAGCTAACACCTCCGACTTGAAACTGATGAGCCAGGCGGTGAGGCGTTCTTGCAATTGCTTGGCACGTATCGGTCGGAGAAGTTCTCCACAACGCTAATGGAAGCTTTGGTTGATACTGGATATGTCCTTCATCGCTGAGCGACTTGCAAAAGCCATTATGAATCTGACCTTTCGTATTCAGAATTTGTCTGGCAGTCGGTTACCCTTCGCAGGAAAGCGTAACGCTAAGCAATTCTTGCCTCGAAACGATGCTAGCGAAACGATTTGCGAAGAATCATTTTGTGGGCTCATAAAACTGCGGAAGGAATTAGATTGGAAATACGGGATTCCGCTAGGCCCAACTATAACTCATGCGAAGATGTACAACGCTTCGCCTCCAAACTCGGAGTTCTTCACAGCGGAAATAAATCTAGAATCTTTCAGGGTAAATAAAGGTGTTCGGTATCGCTTTCCTGCAGCTTCGGTTGCTGTCTTACGATAGTGAGACAGGGATACCGTAATGGGCAGTCAGCCAAGAGGTAAATGTGCTTTTCTTGTGGCTCTTCATGACTTTTAATGGCAGAGTGCAGATCGTCCAAATATTTATTTGATCCGTCCTGGCAAGATGCAATCTCGCTTACTCAAGAAACAACGTTGGGTAGAGGGAAACGAATATCGAATGCCGAGCAAGGAATGTCCAATATTGAAGTAATCACCGTCTCGACTTCAATATCTTGTTATCCGCGTTTCCGCGTGATGTTTTTTGTTCGAAAGTTAAAGCGTAAGGCCTTGCGACAGATGCTGCCTTGCCAGGAAATTCCGCGAAGAGCTGTTTTTTAGTGAGAGTAAAGTGACGTAGATGCCGCAACAACGCTACGCTCGTTGACGGCCTACAGTGAGGGATTCGCCTGCGGTGATTTGCATCAGTCAAATATGCCGTGCAGGAACCATTTGGCGGTGTTGAGATCGCGGTAGATCCACCACCAACTGCCATCTTGAACTTCGATGCGATAGTAATCTCGTCGGACGCTTGGGCCACGCCACCAGCCACTTTCCAATCTCTCTGGCCCGCAAGAGGTGGTGACCAGATAAGTTTTGCCTTGGAACAGAAAGCTGTCTGGAGCTGTGGCTAGATGTGGACCGTCTTCGATGAATTCGTTCGTTGGTTCAATAGAGACTTCGATCGACTGAGGTTTCTTGTACAAGTGTGTGGGGCGGCGAAGCGGATCTTCTGTTGAAGGTTCGGCGCGGCGTCGGGCCAATGCACCGCAGAGGCGCGCCGCGGGCCTGTGGTCACGGTGCGAGGCGGCCCTGGACC
>PKCQ01000229.1 GCA_002862265.1 Planctomycetaceae bacterium
CGAAGAAAAATTTCTCAAAATTGCTGCGTGTTGAGGGATTTGAGAAGGTTTTGGCGTGCGAGTCGTAGCAGCCAGGCCAGCGTAGCTTCAATCGGCAGAGCACCGCATTCGTAATGCGGGGGTTGCGGGTTCAATTCCCGCCGCTGGCTCCTCAGGGATTTTTCCAAGGATTTTTTTTCTTTTTCGCCGCCCCAGGGATAACGGAAACGGCGACCAAGAATCATCTGCGGGAAGACTATTTTCAAGCTTTGCTTACATCATTTGGAGTTCGCACAGTATGACCGAACCTTCGGGTCTGGACGTCCACGAGCTGGTTATATCGAACCACTCCTTTGGACCAGCGGAAATTGCTCAAATTTGCAAAACCATAGCAGAAGATTATAGCCAACTTGGCGTGCTGAAGGACTCGGTGGGCGAACTGGCTCAAGTTCCCGATCGTAGTCCTGCTCAAGCAGTGCGTTTGGGTGTCTGCGAGTATTTGATCGGCAAGTTCCAAGATGCTGCCGACACCCTGAGCCACGCTGATGGCGGCGCTTTGGCTCTCTACTACTTGGCGAAGGCCAGCTTCCAGTTGCAAGACTGTGAAGGCTCTCTGAAACACTTTGAAGCGGCAAAGGCGGCGGGCTACGATGGCGACCAATGCCAAGTAGCTGCGACAGAAGTCCTGCGTTACCAAGGCAAGTTGCAAGAGGCCATGGATATTCTGGATAATATCTTTGGACCTTCCGAGCAAACTGCAGAGTACAACTATCAGCGGGGCGCAACGGTTGCCAGCCTCGATGGAAATTTCGAGGAGGTCCTACGGCTCTACAATCGTGCTATTCAGTACGACGACCAGCACCCAGGAGCGTTGTTCGGTCTTGCGTACGAGAATGACCGCAAAGGCAACGATGCGGAAGCTTTGCAGCTTTACGAGCGAGCCGCTTCCTGTTTCCCGGCGCATGTCGGCACGTTAATCAACTTGGGGATTATGTACGAAGATCGCAACGATTTCGGCAAGGCTCAGGCGTGTTACAAGCGAGTGCTAGATGTTTTCCCTGCTCATGATCGTGCGAAGCTCTACATGAAGGATGCTGCGGCATCCGGAAATGTCTACTACGACGAAGATTCCGCTCGTCAGACAGAGCGTATGTCCCAGCTATTGTCGGTTTCAGTAAACGATTTCGAGCTTTCGGTGCGGAGTCGAAACTGCTTGCAAAAGATGGGCGTCGAAACGCTTGGCGATTTGGTTCGTACGACCGAGCAACAGTTGTTGTCAAGTAAGAACTTTGGTGAAACCAGTTTGGTCGAGATCCGCGACATGCTTTCGTCACGTGGTCTCGTCCTTGGCCAAATGCAAGATCAGCAGCGTGAACCGGACCCACCGTTGGATACTTCGAGCTTCACGCCAGACCAGCAAGCTGTGCTTGAGCGGCCAATCTCCGATTTGAATTTGTCGGTCCGGGCTCGTAAATGTATGGTCCGTCTCGGCATCAACACAATCTCTGAGTTGATCCGCAAGACTCAGGATGATCTTCTTGAGTCGAAGAACTTTGGTGTGACCAGTCTAAACGAAGTGCGAGAAAAGCTGGAAGGCATGAATCTCAAGCTTCGTGGCGAATAGCCCGTTCGACGAACGGACGAAAGCGAAAGCATTCTACACCGGCGAGTTGTGGTAACTCGCCGGTTTTTTCGTAAGTAAATGATTGTCTATGACTTCAAAAAGCTTCTCCTTCCAATTGAATCCTCCGACGGAACAGTCAGCACGGCTGGGCCAAATCAGATGTCCCCACGGAACAGTGGACACGCCTGTCTTCATGCCCGTAGGCACGGTCGGCACAGTGAAGGGATTGACAGTCGATCAGGTGGAATCCACGGGGGCAACGATGATTTTGGGCAACACCTATCATCTTGCATTGCGTCCAGGCAGTAAGCTGGTCGAGAAGCTTGGCGGGCTGCATAAGTTCACTGGCTGGCAAGGGCCGATCTTGACGGATAGCGGCGGCTTCCAGGTATTCAGTCTTTCGAAAATCAACAAAGTCACCGAGGAAGCGGCCACATTCCAATCGCACATTGATGGTGCAAAGCTGGAACTCACTCCAGAGGAATCCATACGCATTCAAGAACGACTTGGCAGCGACGTCGCCATGGTGCTGGATCACGTTGTTGCGTTGCCGTCTGAACGTAAGTTGGTTGAAGAAGCGATGGAACGCTCGACGCGTTGGGCGGCTCGCTGTCTCGACGCTGCTTCTCGCGAACAACAGGCCAAGTTCGCGATCGTTCAGGGAGGTTTGGACGTCTCTCTCAGGCGACGCAGCTCCGAGGGCTTAACGGCCTTACCATTTGACGGCTACGCGGTGGGCGGGCTCAGCGTTGGCGAACCGCCTGCGGAGATGTATCGCGTCATCGAAGCAACCACGCCGTTTTTGCCAAGGGATAAGCCAAGGTACTTAATGGGAGTTGGTCGGCCTATTGATTTGCTGGAGGGGATAGCCCGCGGCATCGACATGTTTGACTGTGTCATGCCAACTCGAAATGGTCGGAACGCATTGGCGTTTACTTGGAATGGAACCGTTCGGCTTCGAAATGCAAAACACGCCGAAGATCCACGACCGCTGGACGAAAACTGCCCCTGCTTAGCATGCAAGCACAGCCGATCTTACTTGCGGCATCTCTTCAACGCGAAAGAAATGCTTGGGCCGATCTTACTAACCCACCATAATCTGACTTTCTATCAATTGGTGATGCAAGAAGCACGCAAGCAGATTGCAGCTGGCACTTTCGATGATTGGTTGTCACGCCAACGCGGTGTGATCGACGAGCCTGAAAGGTAGACTCTGGATCTAACACCCAGAAGTTCCGATAATTGTTTCTCCAGGTAGTATTATCCTCACACGAAGGCACAAAGCGAAGCCAATGGCTGACGTGCACTGAGTGGCTCAGTGTCTTTGTATGAATCACCGTCTTGGCTTGTCTTAACTCTGGTGAGCGGAGCTGAAGCTTGCAGCGAACTTGATTGAGCGGCGGGATGCCGCAGGGCTTCGTTTTACGCTCTTGCTGTTCGATCACTACATCCATGGAGTCTTACGATTCGCTTGTATTTTGGATACAAGTGCTTGTATCCATCATGTTCCAATTGCATCTGGGATTGCCAGTCATCGAGTGTTTCATTGGTGTTTGGCATCGGCCAAATGGGTATCGATCCAGTTGCCAAGGTCAAGTGAAAGCGCTTATTTGGCTTGGCTGGATTGGATGAGGTCAGCACGCGTGCTTAAGAAAGTCAGTCGTTCGCGCTTTGAGCCTGTAGTGAGTGGTCGCTCTTTAGAGTCTTCAGGTTGTGTTTCGGGGGGCGAAGCTCTCGACTTGTTCCGCTTCGAGAATGGATTACCCTCGGGACAGAAGAGAGTGCACCTACGAGTGCTGACCTAACCACCAGTCCTGGACCGTCGCTAGCAAGCCAAGCCGGTTTCTAGTGGCAGCGATATGTTCGCAGGACCAGCCGAGCTGATTTAGTTTTTGCGCAATCACGGGGCTGAATGCAACAGGGGCGATGTCGCGGGTGTATTCGCCAAGCAACTTGCATGTAGCTTCTGCGATGGCGGGGCTGGTGATTGCGCAGGCGTGGATACGATTCTTGGAGAGAGCTTGAGATACGGCGGGACGCAGCTTTGTGACAGGCCGCGTTTCGTAACTGAATGCTTCAATAACTCTAACGCCAGCGGCAGCAAGTCCAGCTTGCAGTTCTCCTTGGCTGCGATTGGTGGTGGTTACAATCCAACGTTGATCCTGGAGCGGCAACTGCTCCAACTTCTTTAGCAATCCCGCTGCCGAGTAATTTTGCGGCGAGTCGGGAACGGCGTCTGCCTTCAGACCATACTTCGTCAACTGCTCCGCCGTGGATGCGCCGACGCAAGCCAACTTGCAGCCGGCGAGGGCCCGAACGTCGAGTCCACGGTCTAGCAATCTCGACATGAATCCGGCGACGCCGTTGATGCTGGCCTTCAACAC
>PKCQ01000112.1 GCA_002862265.1 Planctomycetaceae bacterium
GTAATAGCCATGAATCAGTTGGCGAGCCATTGCGCGATCGACTGGCTTCGAGGGATGAATGCCGGCATATGAACGTAACTCACCCGAGTTGTGAACCGCTGCTTTCGGTGCATCCTTCGGCGCGTAATAGTTTGTGGGTAAGTCGATATCTTCAATGTCATACAAGTCCCAATACTTCTGCGGGGCATTGAAAGGCAAGTGCGGTTTGCGAAACCCAACGGCCAAGAAGAATGGTCGATCTGGCACTTGGGAGAAATTCTCCAAGTACTCCAACGCCCTTAACGTGCATTCACCGTCGGGGTAGTGAGAATCCTTCGCGTCGGCAAACTCAAAAGGCATTCCGCGATGACGGCTCTTTTTGGGGAATCGCTTGCGATGCTTCTTGATGTCAGCTTCGTACTCGGCTTGCTTCTGGTATTGCTCCAACTTGCTCCGCCATGGCGGCTCGCTCCAGCCATCGGCATGATCATCCTTATTGTGAAACACTTTTCCAAGGCTTATTGTGTGATAGCCGTTCGCCTTGAAATGAGTGTGGAGCGGAGTGGCCGAAGGAGCGTCTTCCTCGGCCCAGGCGAAGTAGGTCGTGAAGCGATCTCGCGTTGGTCGCACGCTGGTCATCAGCGAAGCGCGTGACGCGCCACAAGTTGGCACCATGCAATAAGCACGTTCAAACAGCACGCCGCGACTCGCTAAGCGATCGATCTGTGGTGTATGCATATGCTTTGCACCGAAGCATGCAATTTCCGGACGTAAGTCGTCAATAGAGATGAACAAGATGTTCGGACGCTGTTTGCCAGCCTCTTGGCCAGACGCCAAGCAAGCTAGCCCGCCACTCGTGGATGCCAGTACAAGACAAATTGCTACGAAGCGTGTGTTACTTAGCATTCGTCTTGATTCGTAGCAAATAGGTGTCGGAGGTAATGTACAGGTAGCCATTAGGGCCAAAAGTACAGTTGCTGGTTCGTTCTCCTGTGACTAAGCGGCCAAGTAGATCGCCGGATGGCGTGAAGACATAAATGCCGCCTGGGCCACTAGCCCAGATGTGCCCCGAGCTGTCAACTGTCATCCCATCCGGAAGTCCAGGTTCCTTTCCGACACGATGTGTTGCGTCGAAGAGTTCTTTACCAGCCCCCAGAGTTCCGTCATCCTGAACTGGAAAAGCAGTCCAATTGGCTTCGCTTGGATTCGACTGAGCAACGTAGAGTGTTTTCTCGTCAGGTGAAAAGGCGATGCCATTCGGGCGCTCGATTTCCATGGTTAACAGAGTCACATCGCCCTTGGTGTCGACGCGATACACGCCGCAGTAGGGGATCTCTCGACGTGGATCTGTGAATCGCTCTGGTAGTCCATAGGGTGGATCCGTGAAGTAAATGTCACCGTTGCTCTTTAATGCTCCATCGTTAGGGCTGTTCAGTCGCTTGCCTTGATGGGAGTCGACAACCGTCTGCTTGCCGCCATTCTCCGTAAGGACGCTGATGCGTCGGTCGCCGTGTTCGCACATCGTCAAGCGACCTTGCTTATCGAGGAATAGTCCATTGCTGCCTGGCTCAAGTCCGTAGTAAGTGACTCCGGTGTAACCAGATGGCGACATGAAGAGCGAAATGCCTGAGCCGGGCTCCCACTTGAATATGCTATTGCGTGGAATATCGGAAAAGAGCAAATGCCCGTCTTCACCGCCAATCCAGCATGGGCCTTCAGTCCAGGTGAATCCACTCGCTAGAATCTCTAGTTTGGAGTCTGCTGGCACTAATTTATTGAACTCTGGTGTTGACCGCTCGATCGAGCCCAATGATTTGAGTTGGCCGAACGCCATGGAGCAACTCCATCCAGCAAGGGTGAGAAAGCAAAGGTAGGTGGTGAGGGGTCTATACATTGCACGGGCCTTGAGGGGATTTCGGGAAGGATTGAGACATTTTGATCGCTACCGCGGGTAGGTTCAAGGACGTCTGTGGGGAGAGGAGGAATGGGGAGAGGAGGAAGCTCTGCGTACTCGGTCGGGTTCTTAGTGCGATGCTCACCCGCTGCTTCGTGTTGCCCATGTGCAAAAGGCTGGAGTAGCGTGCACGCATCTCGGGACCATAGTTGCTTAGAAACAGGTGTTTTTCATTTGGTACTATTCCTGCATTCGCGTTCAGCAGAGAACCTTTCCGCTCCGCTAGGCAGGAATGCGGCTAGATCTTGTTACGACTGGTTCTTATTACTACTTCTTGTTTGTCTGAAAACTAGCTATGTCGAAGTAGATTACAGAGAGTGAACGTTTGATTGTTTTGTTCGGGAGCGTCTTCTATCCCATGGACGCTGGTGAGCCGAAGCTTCATGAGTTCGGGCACGAAACTGAGTACGTCCTGCGGCCGAAGCAAAGACCGATAAGTCGGATCACAAGCCCAGTTGCTATGGCAAAAAGCTGGTGACGACAAGGAAGTTCTTCGACGGAATCCGAAGGAAACCTGTTGGCAGGCAAACCGCACTGCAAGATTATGAACAACCGCGAAAGCAAACTCACGCGTGTCTTCGTTTTGGGCCATGCGCGCTGCCAACTCGGTAGAGTCCATATGCTGCCTACTCTGTTTTTCTCGGACTGGGAAGCTCTAACTTCCTGCAGAAGAGTACGCACAGCAAACTGCGGTTCAGTGCTAGTGGTTTGGGTTGCCTGCTCGCCAGCGTCTTCCACAACAAGAGTGAGTGTTGCGGCGATGTTGTCCCGCGCGAACCCGAGTGAAACAAATTGGATGACTTGATTTACAAAGTTCAATGGGCCGTAAGGAGATACGCCGCTATTGCCATGATTGTCGAGCAGAGTTGCTTCAGCGACTTTCTGCAGTTCTGAACGCTGCTCTAAATTCAATTCGCCTGAAGCAGCAAAATCGTTTAGTGATTTCGCACCCACTCGTCTTAGTAGCGAGACAGCGACTGCGTTTTGGTAGCTAGCGATGCATCGGGCCGTGGAGTTTGAGTAGTATCTATCGTGTTCAAAATTTGCTCGCAATTTCGCCAACTCACCTGCCGATTCGTTTAGGTTGGAAAGCTCAGTCTATTGTCTGGGCTCGTTTTCGACTACGCCTACCACGATAGAAGTAGCTTCTATACGATTTGATGTGTCGGCAGTGATTGGGTCAGTCTCGTATCGCTGTATAAGAGGCTCGGAAGATGAGGTTGTCGATCGACTCTTTTCTCCCGGCAGTGGGGGCAGAAAAGCAAAGCCGCAATCGAATGCCTCGGTTTCCAGCAAGTGACAGCGAACGTAGCGAGCGTCCAAGCCGTGCAGGCGATGGAACGAATTGGCGACTACTTCGATGCAGGGAGATCTGGTGAACAAAATGCCCGAGTCTTGCAGTCAGTCCTGCATGAGATAGGCGAATAGATCGCGAAGCTGTTCTTCGCTCAAATCTTTTAGCAGGTTGGTGGGCATTAGAGAGGTCGCGATCGCCTTGAGTTCCACTATCTCTTTATGCGGAAGAGTGAGCAGCTGGTTCTCCGCAGTTCGCAATGTCACTTTGGACACGTCTTGAGCGGCGATCATGCCTGTAACGATGCGATCGTCCTCCGTGAGGGCCAGGTAGGACTGGTAGCCTTCGCGAATCTCAAGGCTGGGAGCTAAGATTGCAGGAAGCCAAAAGTTCAGGTTTTTACGATCGTAAGGATCAAGTGCTGGAGCAATGGAATCTCCTTCTCCAAATAGGCGATGGCAGCTCGCGCATCGTTTTTGAAAGATGGTCGCACCAACTTTGACGTCCCCTGCTCCTCCAGCCAACAGCTTTTTCAGTCGCCCGATTTCCGCCGCCGTTTCTTGCGAAGAGATTGGTTTTGGTGAGCCGAAAGCTTTGTTGACGGCGGAAGCAAGTTGATCATCGGTGAACGTGCGCAGCCTTTGCACCACGTCCGGAGGAACATCGCTCGCCTGAATTCGCCATCCGTTGACTTGTTTCATCAGAGTCAACGCCCAGGTCTTTCGCGAAGCGAGAGTGCGGCAGGCAGTGTCGCGC
>PKCQ01000629.1 GCA_002862265.1 Planctomycetaceae bacterium
GCTCCTTCTTGCGTTTCTTGTCACGCAGGGAGTTACTAGCCACGTTGTGAGCGATATGAAAAACCCAAGTTGAGAATTTGGCTTGGGGAGCGTAGTTTTTGCGGGCCCGCCACACTCGGAGAAACACGTCCTGCACCAGATCTTCAGCCGTTCCTTCGCTACCGACGATATGCCGCAGGACTCGCAACAATCGCGGCTGATAGCTATCCATTAATGCCCTAAAACTCATCGCATCATCCTCATCTCGCACACGCAACATGAGTTCCACATCGGGATCGCTCTTCGCGGCCTTCAGTCCTTTCTGCTTGTGGTCAGGCAAACCAGCTCTCTCGGTCGAGAAATCGGATCTAGCTTTGTATAAAATCGATTGATGGCAAAGCAAACTGAACTAACCGCTTCTTTTCCATCTCATGATACACTCACTTTGGCTCTACCGGCGAAACCACCACTCTGAGAGCAATGGGAAGCTTGCCAGTTTAGGGCGCTCGCAGCAACTATTCTAGGGGCTGCTACGGCCTGATCCTGCGAAACCACATCGAGTTCAACCCTAACCGCTATATTATGTTTCGAAATCGAACCTCGGGCTTTACCCTTTTTCCATTCTCCAAACTTCCGAGAATGGCCGCGCTCCCAGATGGTGGCTTATGGACTTGGCTCCGGTGATGCAAGAAGGTACAGCTGCATGTGATTTTGGAAGTGGTAGACGACTGACTCACGCTCAAAAAAAGAAACAGACGCGACCGGCCAAACTGCCTGGGCAACTGACTTATCTCTCCAAGTGACGAATAGATGAAAGCTTTCGCAACCGTTGTTCGCGGTTCAGCTTCTAAGAAAAAGTACGAACTCGACGCCTCGCAGCCCACTCGAATCGGGCGTGGAAACGGTTGCCAGATCTGCTTAAGCGACCCACTGAGTTCGCGCACGCATGTGATTCTCAGCTGCGAGGAAGGTGATTGGACTGCCTCAGATGCGGAGAGTCGCAATGGTACGATGGTCAACGACGAGAAGATCACCAGAACGATGACCTTAGAGTCAGGTGACCGTATTCAAATAGGCTCCACAGAGCTTCTCTTTGAACTTCCGGAGAACGAGGCTGAGCAACCGACTACTCATCAGTTGCTGATGGAAGCTCAGATTTCGATGGAGGCAAGTGGAGTCAACTCATTGAGCCAGCTCTACACTCAAAAACGCAGCCAAGACATGCTGGATCTTTACCAGCTTAGTATTATTTTGATGCGTTGCAGCTTGCCTGACGAGGTAGCACAAAGTGGGTTGGAGATGCTGCGAGTTCGCACGGAGTCCACGGCGGTCGGATTTTTATGGATTGACGACCAAGGTGAGTTGAAGCCGCAGAAAATCCTCCCTGCGGAAATGGAAAACCAGCTGAGACTCAGCAAACGCCTCACCGAGAGAGTTAGTCGTGAAGGTACAGCAGTCTGGATTAAGGACAAGCTGAATCGTGGTGAAAACGAATTTGCCGATGCGATTTGCGTTCCCTTGGTAAGCAACGATAGCGTCATCGGTGCGATTCACTTGTATCGCGAGCAAGGGAAGTTCGAGCAAGTTCATTTCGATTTGGCAATCTCAGCAGGAAACATGCTTGCGGTGGCCTTGGAGAGTAGCCGCATCCAAGCGAGTTTGTCAGCCGAACATGAACGACTCGTCCAGCGTACCGGCGACTTTTCGGAGCTGATAGGTGAATGCACCGGAATGAAGCGACTTAAGGACCGAATCAGTCGTGTCGCAAAGGCCAGTGGTTGTGCTTTGGTTCGGGGTGAGAGCGGCGTGGGAAAAGAGCTCGTATCCCGAGCCATTCACCGTTTGAGTCCTCGTTCGGACCGACCTCTACTGTGTGTCAACTGTGCTGCGATTCCTGAAGAGCTGATGGAAAGCCAGTTGTTCGGACACAAGAAAGGCTCGTTCACGGGCGCTGAGAATGACCATGTCGGTTGGTTCCAGCAAGCTCATACTGGTACCTTATTTCTCGACGAAGTTGGGGAGTTGAACCTGGAAGGACAAGCCAAGTTGCTTCGGGTACTAGAAGGACATCCTTTCATGCCAGTCGGCGACAACAAAGAAGTCAGCGTCGACGTGCGAGTGATCGCGGCCACCAATCGCGACTTGCGTGAATACGTGCGTGAGAAAAAGTTTCGCGAAGATTTGTACTACCGCCTTAGCGTCTTTGAACTCCAAGTGCCTCCGCTCCGGGAACGCGGCACCGATCTGGAAACATTGATGGCTCATTTTCTATCGCATTTTCGCGACGAGCATGGACGACCTAACCTGCGACTTTCCTCTGCCGCCCGGAACATGTTGCTTTCTTACAATTGGCCTGGCAACGTTCGGCAGCTTCGCAATGTTATTGACAGTGCCGTTGTCTTGGCGGACGGCAACGCAATTCAGCCGGGCGACTTATCTTTGCGTGACGTGGGAACAAATCAACTTGACAGCCTACGGCTCGACGTCTGGGAGGAGCGTTTGATTCGCGAAGCCCTCAAAAGAACGAACAATAACATTATTGAGTCAACAAAATTACTCGGTGTATCACGAGCAACACTCTATCGTAAGCTGGAGCAATACTCGATCGAACGCTAGTGCCGCGATACTCGTCTTTGCTATTGACGCGAAGCAAGTATAACAACGTGCCCCTCCTCTCGTTCTGAAAGAAGACAAGGTGCGGTATTCCCGACGACAAGTTCTCTTAGCAAGTGCAATCGGTACAGACATGCTTAGTACTCGGCAGAGCAACGCAGCAAAGGCTGCATGGCGTCTCAAAGACGAGCTGGGGCTCACGCTAGGCATTCAAATGTTCTCACTGCGAGCGTTTTCTGCTGATGTGGCGCTCAAGCATGCGGCGGCAGCGGGCTTTGAGCAGGTCGAGTTCTACAAAGGGATGTTGTCACCGAACCCAGCTGCGGATGAGATCGCCAACATCAAGAGTCTGGTCGCCGAACAGAGATTGAGCATGTCAGCGCACGGCGTCAACCGATTTGGAAAGGACAACGAGGCAAACGAGAAGCTTTTCGAATTCGCGAAAGCCATCGGAGTCGAGAACATCACCGCTAGTCCTGAGCCTGGCGCCTTCGATCAGTTAGACGAACTTGTCGAGGAGTTCGATATTCGGATTGCGATTCACAATCACGGCCCTCGCCACCGCTACAACCGAGTGGTCGATGTTTTGAAAGCCATTGAGGGGCATGATGAACGCATTGGTGCTTGCCCGGATTTGGGGCATTACATCCGCTCGGGCGAACGCCCAACGGAAGTGATTCGACTACTGCAAGGTCGGCTGTATGGAATCCACCTTAAAGATTTTGCAGAAATGAAGGACAAGTCCGAAGGCGTCATTTTGGGTAAAGGACATCTGGACGTAGAGGCGGTTGTCGATGCCCTGATCGCTGTAAAATTCGCTCCCGATGGAGCCCTTTGGCTGGAATACGAAAAGAATATTAACGAACCGATTGCAGATATCCAAGAATGCCAGAAAATTGCGGCGGCAGCCATCGCAAAGGCCAAGGATGCTCGCAAGGCATCTTAGCGTTCAGCCAATCGGGTTGCGAAATCCGGTGAGACTTTCGGCAGCTTACTACATTACTGCTAGATTCAATCGCTTAAAGGAAAAACGTGACAGCAATAGTCTTGGACGGCAGAGCCACTGCGGCAACGATTCGTGAGGAAATTGCCCAGGAAGTGAGCGAATGGTTGGCAGAAGGAAACCCGCAGCCCGTTCTGGCCGCGATTTTGGTCGGAGAAGATCCTGCTAGTCAGGTTTACGTGCGTAACAAGGAACGGGCCTGCGAAAAAGTAGGGCTGGGTAGCCGACTGATTCGCTTGCCAAAGACTACCAGCACCGAGGAGCTCCTGAAGCTGCTGGATGAGCTGAATAAAGATGCTGCAGTAAGCGGTATCTTGGTGCAACTACCACTGCCGAAACAGATTGATGCCCGACGAGTGCTCGACGCTGTGACACCGCCGAG